>JALJPA010000060.1:13524-23037 GCA_022969215.1 Colwellia sp.
ACTGGATAAAATTGATAAGCTCGGCATCGCTGACAACACCATAGTTATGTACACCACAGATAACGGTGCTGAGTTAGCGTTATGGCCTGACGGTGGTTATACGCCATTTAGAGGTGAGAAGAACACTAACTGGGAAGGTGGTTACCGCGTTCCTATGATGGTTAAGTGGCCGGGTAAAATTAAACCTAACCAAGTATCAAATGAAATGATTTCATTAATCGATTGGATGCCAACTCTTTTAGCTGTCGCTGGTGATACTAAAATCAAAGCTAAGTTGAAAAAAGGTACTAACATCGGCGGAACTAAGTTTAAAGTTCATCTTGATGGCTACAACTTTTTACCACACTTTTTAGACACCTCTAAAAAAGGTCCTCGTAAAGAGTTTATTTACTCGTCTGATACCGGTGATATTGTTGGTTTACGTTACGAAGACTATAAATTTGTCTTTAAAGAACAACGTGCACATGGCTTAGAAGTTTGGCAAAACCCATGGACTACTCTTCGTGCACCTAAGATATTTAACTTAAGAATGGACCCATACGAACGTATGGACCACGAATCTGAAGGTTATGGTCAGTGGTGGGCCGAGCATATGTTCTTAATGGCACCAGCTATGGTTAAAGTGGCCGAGTTTAAAGCCACCTTTAAAGAATTTCCACAACGCCAAAAGCCGGGTAGCTTCGTACCATAAAGTTAGACTCCTTTAACGTAGGAGCCATAAACGGTCACTGTATCTGGATATGTTAATCACCTAAGGTTACTAACATTAGGTGATTAACATTAACAGAGCCATCAAATATTTGATGGCTCTGCATTTACTTTATAAGCCATTACGCTTACTTAACATGCTCATTTTATTAATTAAGTTTTCTTACCTTATCGCTTTTGATAATAGTCATAAGGTAAGATTTTTTGAATTAACTATTACCCAGTAAGAACTCACAAATGCTATGAATAAATATTTTCAACTTTTACTTTGCTCACTACAAACTATTGTTAAATCATCCTTGGTTTCTGGCTTTTTATTACTCAATTTTTCCGCACTAAGTTTTGCCGAGCAGAGTATTGCCGCACAGACGCAGACCCTAGCAGAGTCAACTACCCCTTCAGTTACTGCGGTTGAAAAAAACACAAAACAAACAAGAGAATTTAGCCTGCCAAAGCCCATGTTTAATGAGTTTATGAATAACATGATTCTGGTAGAAGCCGGTAGTTTCATTATGGGCTCTGATTCACCGCAAGCGAGAAACCGAGAGCAACCTGCCCATCAAGTCACTCTTGATGCTTTTTACATGGCTAAGTATGAATTAAGCCAAGATGTTTTTGAGCAGATTATGGGCTGGAACAATAGCTATTTCGCTTGTGATAAATGTCCGGTAAACAATATTAGTTGGTTTAATATGCAACTTTTTATAAAGCGATTAAATAAAGCGACCGGCAAAAAATTTAGTTTACCTACAGAAGCCCAATGGGCCTTTGCGGCGAAAGGTGGTAATAAGTCTAAAGGCTATAAATACAGCGGTTCAAACAACATCAATGATGTTGCTTGGTTTGCAAAAAACGCCAACAATAAAAGCCACCCGGTTGGACTTAAAAAGCCTAATGAATTGGGCCTATATGATATGACAGGTAATTTATGGGAATTTTGTCTTGATGATATGAGCCGACAAGCTTATAGCCGGACAGAAAGTCATAACCCTTTCCTTGGCAATAGAGAAAACCTGAAACGCAAAGCGATGAAAGTCATTCGCGGTGGCGGCTATGAGTTTTCAGCCCCTGAAAGTCTGGTATTTATGCGTGATGGCGCCACCAATAATGTTCGCATGGCCGATATTGGTTTTAGATTAGTGATGAACCAAGGGTAACGAATATAAAAGCGGTACTGTGCTCAATAAAAAAAGCGATTAAACACGGCTAAAGAATTAAGTGTTAATAACTAACAACAATAGAAAGGGATACTCTTATGAGTGACACTGCTAACCAACAATCCAATGCACTAGCGCAGTTACAATTATTAAAAAAACAAATTGAACAATCAGTTATTGGTCAGTCTCATGTTGTTGACTCCTTGCTTATTGCTTTACTAACCAATGGCAATATTTTATTAGAAGGTCTGCCCGGTACCGCAAAGACCCGTTCAATTAAAACCTTAGCGCGCTCTCTTAGCGTCGACTTAGGCCGGGTGCAATTCACGCCGGATTTATTGCCCTCTGATGTCACGGGCACCGAAGTTTACCAAGAAGTGAATGGCAAGCCGGTGCTCACTTTCCAGCAAGGACCAATATTTAATAACCTGTTGCTGGCCGATGAAATTAACCGCTCGCCTGCAAAAGTACAAGCGGCGCTATTAGAAGCTATGGAAGAAAGACAAATTACCGTTGCTGGTAAAACCTATAAGTTACCCGAATTATTTATGGTGTTAGCGACGCAGAACCCCATTGAGCAAGAAGGCACTTATCCTTTACCTGAAGCGCAAATGGACCGATTCATTATGAAGATCAATCTTGATTATCCTGATGATGCCGCTGAAGCTGAAATTATCAAGTTAGTGCGCAGCGAAGAAAAGCACATACAAGAAGTCGAAAACATCAGTCCTGAACATATTTTTACCGCCCGTGATGAAATACACAATATTCATTGTAGCCAAGCCATTATTGATTATATTGTCGCTATTGTTATGGCAACCAGAAAGCCCGAACGTTATCCCGACTCACCTTTACAGCAATGGTTAACGGTTGGCTCTAGCCCAAGGGCTAGTATTGCCATTGATAAATGTGCTCGCGCGCAAGCTTGGTTAAAAGGCAAAGACTTTGTTGACCCCGAAGATATCCGCTCTGTTGCCCATTCGGTACTACGCCATCGCTTAGTGCTCAGTTATGACGCGCTAGCCGACGGTATTACTGCCGATGCTGTTATTGATGAAATACTTAAACA
This sequence comes from Colwellia sp., assembly GCA_022969215.1. Taxonomy (GTDB): domain Bacteria; phylum Pseudomonadota; class Gammaproteobacteria; order Enterobacterales; family Alteromonadaceae; genus Colwellia. Next base: position 16,459 of record JALJPA010000060.1, read on the forward strand.
GGTGGCGGTAGCCTAGGGGTATGCCATGAGTGCTAATACTTCTGCAAAAAAAGCTAATGCAAGTGCCCATAACAGCACTGATAAGGCAAAGGTTACAGCTAAAGCTGACTCCGCTATTTATGTCGACTTAAATGAATTACGTCGATTAAAATATTTAGCCAAAGGTTTTTCATTTACGCCCAACCAGCCAGCCAACAGCGCCTTAAGTGGTAAAAATGTCTCTAAGCTGCGTGGCCGCGGTTTAAATTTCGAAGAATTACGCCATTATCAACCCGGCGATGATATTCGTGCTATGGATTGGAAAGTTACCCAACGAACCGGTAAACCACATATTAAGGTATTTACCGAAGAGCGGGAACGTAATGTATTTTTGGCCATTGATCAACGCATGACCATGTTCTTTGGCAGCTCAAATAAAATGAAATCAGTTATTGCTGCAGAATTGGCGGCGCTAATTGCGTGGCAAATCAGTGATAGTGGCGATCGCATTGGCGCGGTTATTTATAATGATCGACAAACAAAAGTAATTCCTGCTAAGCGCGGTAAGCAGCATGTCGTTAATTTACTCAATGAAGTGTTAAAGAAGAACCACGAGCTATCTATCGAGAATGGCGTTCAGGAAAACGCTAATGATAGTGAGTCATTTAACAAAATGTTGGCAACATTAAATAAAGTCTCCAGCCATAACGGTTTAATCATTTTAATTGGCGATGGTCACGGTTTTAATGATAAAAGCACCGATTTCATCAAGAACTTAAGGCAACATAATGAAGTGATCGCTTGTCATATTGCTGACCCGTTAGAGCAGACTTTACCTAAAATGTCACAAATGATCGTCAGTGATGGTCTGCAACAAATTCAATTTTCTTCTGACAATAAAAATATTCAAAAAAACTATCAAGATGAAATAACCCGTCAGTTAGACAGCTATGTCAAAGCAGCCAAGAAGTATCGTATTCCCTTAATTGAAATCGACACCATTGCTCCCGTTGAACAGCAATTGCGCAAAGCCCTTGGTGGTAATACCGCGATTAAATCAACAGCAAGGTCAGCAGTTAAGTCAGGAGAAAGCAAATGAGCTTTGAAAAACCTTGGGGTAATTATTTACTCGAAGCTATTGTCGAAACAAAAGTCCCTGACACCATCAGTTTTTGGCCACAAACCATGGCTTGGCAACTAATTTTTATCGTATTGATAATGTTTATGCTCAAAAAGTGCTATCAAGCTTGGCAGAATTATCAAGCTAATGCTTACCGTCGTGAGGCGCTATCATGGCTAGCTCAGTGTTCTCTTTCAAACGAAGAGGATATTAGGCAGTTACCCGCCTTACTGCGAAAAACGGCACTGCTGGCCATGAATGGCCGACAAGAAATCACCCAGTTAACCGGATCTTCATGGGCCGCATGGCTTGACGCACATTGTAGTAGAAGTCATTTCAGTGAAAAACAACCTCAGCAGTCAGCAGCCCATTTTTCTTGTGAAAAGTTATTAGCCCAACTGGCATATATGCCTGCGATAGACCTTAACGATACTCACTTTAATAAAGGGTTAATGCAGTTGTGCCAACAAATTGAATTATGGATCACACATCATCAGCTAACTGTTGCAGCAGGGCTAGAGCAATTAGGAGATAAGCCATGATTGAGTTCGTCTACCCTTGGGCATTTGTCTTAATCTTTTTGCCAATACTTGTGACACTTTTTGCTCCGGCTTACAAAGAGCGTAAATCATCAATAAAGGTACCCTACTTTGCCCGCCTTGTTGATGTTACCGGTGAAAAGCCACAAAGCGGCGCTGTGCTGCTAAGCCGCAATAACCTGCAACACTTACTCATCGCATTTTCTTGGCTATGTATTGTTACTGCCATAGCTAAACCTGAAATGATCGGTGCACCAATTAACCAAGAAAAGTCCGCCCGTGATTTAATGATCGCAGTAGATTTATCTGGCTCTATGTCAGTTGAAGACTTTACTCTACCCGAAACAAAAGACGAGACAGAGAAGGTTAATCGCTTAGTTGCCGTTAAACATGTACTCAATACCTTTGTAAAAGGCCGAGAGCATGACAGATTAGGGCTGATCCTTTTTGGTGATGCTCCATATTTACAAGCACCTTTCACTGATGACATAGCTACATGGCAAGAACTACTGAACGAAAGTGATATTGGCATGGCGGGACAAAGTACTGCCTTCGGCGATGCTATTGGTTTAGCTATCAGTGTTTTTGAACAGTCAGATACCCAAAACCGGGTGTTGATTGTGTTAACTGATGGCAACGATACCGCGTCAAAAGTACCACCAGTAGAAGCCGCTAAAGTCGCTGCAGCACATGATATTAAGATATACACCATAGCTATTGGCGATCCAACGGCGGTAGGTGAAGAAAAAGTGGATCTTGAGGTGCTCAAAGAAATGGCAGAGATTACTCAAGGCAAAAGCTTTCAAGCACTTAATAGTAATGAGTTATTAACCGTTTATGCCGAAATAGATAAACTTGAGCCACAACAGTTTGACTCGTTATCTTTTAGACCCAGAGTTAGTATTCATCATTACCCTATCGCCTTATTTGTCAGTATTTATTTGTTGGCCTTATTTATCGTTAATATCCGCATCCGTTTACAGTTAGCTAAACAACAACGAGTGTTAAAACATGATTAATGATATTTCGCTATTTTTTACTAGCATGCAACATTTTCATTTCTTACGCCCTCACTGGTTGTTGGTCTTTATCATCGTTATTTACATCATGCGCGCATTTTCATTACGTGATGATAGTTTAGCGCAATGGCGTTCGTTAATGTCTGCACAAGTGCTCTCGCACCTAACGGTGAGCGGTAATAATAACAACTGGCTGTCACCACAAAAAATGTCGCTGATATTAGCTCTGCCACTTTGTATCGTGTTGATGGGACCTACCTGGCAACAACAAGACTCTCCTTTTAGTGAGAATGATGCACCACTTATCATTGCCCTTGATGTCTCGCAAACCATGGAACAAGGTGATGTACAACCATCGAGGTTATTACGTGCAAAACAAAAGATTATCGAACTATTAGAGCTTAGAGGTGATAGCAAAACGGCATTGATCGCTTTTGCCGGTAGCGCTCATGTGGTGATGCCTATTACCAATGACAGAGAAATGATTCGACACTTTTTGGATGCTTTAAGCGAGAATATTATGCCTGTTTCCGGTAAGTTACCCGAAACCATTATTCCTTTAGTCGATAATTTACTGTCCACAACTAGCGTGCCTGGCACTGTGCTATTGGTTGGTGATGGTGCAACCAGTAATACTGTCACGGCCTTTGAAAGCTATTTTTCTACGAAATCCGCCCAGCTGATTGTCTGGGGTATAGGTAAGTCCGCCCACTTAGAAGATAAAGGGGCAGGTGCTGGTGACAATGAAGCAGAACAAATAACTACTGACATCATTCCATTACAACTTGAGCAATTAAAAGCATTAACTCACCACAGTAATGGCCGGCTGATATTGATGAGTAATGACAATAGTGATGTTAACCGGGTTAATAACTACATTAAACACAACCTGGTCATTGTTGATGATAACTCTCGACCTTGGCATGACTCAGGCTACCCTTTTGTGTTTGTGGTCGCCTCTATTTTCTTATTCTGGTTTAGAAAGGGTTGGACACTACAATGGTAAAATTGATAGCAATGCCTTGGCTAAACTTTACTAAACTAAGTAACGCCAAACTAAGCAATGCCAACAAAATCATTATCAAGCGTTATAAAATTCGTTTCTTAATCGGGTTAATAGTGACTGGCAGCTTATTTGCCTATGTTAAACCACAACAGTTTGTCGACTTATGGCTGACTCGCGATCAACAAGGGCAAATACTTTTTAACTTGGGCCATTACCAACAGGCCAGCAATACCTTTAAAAGTACTCAGTGGCAGGCTTATAGTAGCTACGGCGCTGAGCAATATAAAAATGCCGTAACCCTTTATAGCCAATTTAATGATGTTGATAGTCAAATTGCTAAGGCAAATGCTCTAGCCCATGGCCGTGAATATATAAATGCCCGTAACTTATACCAAAAGATTTTAATGACAGAGCCACAAAACATTGCCGCGCAACAAAACATCCAAATCGTTCAAGCTATTATCGATGAAGTAAACCGTTTATCTGCTAGTCAAAAAGCTGAAGAGGGTGAGTCGATTAAGGAGCTAGGTGATGAACCACAAACCGGCGATGGCGCAGAACGTGAAGAAGCAGCTAAAGAGCAAGAGATTGAGCAATTAACGGCGGAGCAACTACTACTTGACCCCAGCTTAAATGAGATGTGGTTAAGGCAAGTACAAAAGAATCCTGCTCACTTTTTATCACAAAAATTTTATATGCAACAAGCTATTAATAGTAAAAGAAGTAATAGTAAAAAAAACAATAGTGATGAGAATAGAGAGCAAGCAATAAATAAAGGCGCTAATGATGAGTAAAAAACTTATACCGCTATTTTTAGCTGTTAGCTTTATTTGTCAGCTCTTGATAATAACTAATGCCTCTGCGGCACAAACCCTTGAAGATTTAATCAACAATGGCAAGTTAACAATTACCCTAAAGGTTCATCAAAAAGAACAACATATAGTAGGCCAAGCACTGATCCTCGCTATCGAAATATCAACATATAGATGGTTTGCTACTGGTAGTCAGGTTCAACATTTCACTTTATCCAACACTGTGATGCAGGCTAATAATATCACCACAATCAATGGTAGCAAACGCATCGAAGGCCAAACCTGGGCAATGCAAACTCATGAGATAACCTTGTACCCTACTGCACCGGGAACCTATCAAGTTCAGCCAATCTTAGTGGCGGTATCCGTTAACACCGAAGATAATGGCATAGTAAGCGGAACACTCAATACTGAGCAAGCTAGCTTTATTATCGAATTACCGGAGGCACTCATTGGTATTGACAGCTTTATCGTCTCTCCTCAAGTCACCCTAAGTATTGACGGCCAGTTCAATGAGGACAAAGACTATGCGGTTGGTGAAGCTATCACGCAAACCATAACGATTACTGCCACTGATACTCCAGCTATGATGATAACGCCAATTAAACAACTGACAAATAAAAAATCGGTTAATAGCAATGCGAAATCTTCAACTGGCATAGCTGGCTTAAGTATTTATCACAAGCCGGTAAAAATATTTGATAAATCAAACCGAGGTGAATTAATCGGCACTCGCATAGAGTCTTTTACTTATATTTTCGAACAACCGGGTAGTTATGTCATCAATGAGCAAATTATTTACTGGTGGAATAGCCAAAGCAATAGACTAGAAGAATTATTAATTCCAGCTTCGGCCTGGACGGTTTCTGGTGGTGGTTTAAGTCAGCTTGACAATTCTAGTCCATTTTTAACATTCAGCTTCAATTTTTCAACAATTGTAAATATCGCCATAGTAATGTTATTACTCACACTTACCTATTTAGTCTTTATAAAACGTCAGCAATTAGCTACTTTTTATAACAAACTCACAAAACGAGAGCAAAGAGTATTGCGCAAGAGGTTTTTAACCAGCGTTACTAATAAAGATTACCTAACCGCCAGTCAATATATCTACCGATATACATCTTTATCAAGTGGAAACATTTCAAATAGAGAACTAGCAGATATAGAACTTTCGAATAAACAAGCCGCGGCTATGCCTTCCCCTTTAGCCGACAAGCTCAATCAATTGGCTTTTAACAATGCTACGTCTGAAGCGGTGACAAAACAGTCACTGAGCTTTTCTGTTAATGATGCTAAAGCCTTAATTAAGCAAATAGACACCAGTATTACGATAAAAGTAAACACCGCTAATTTCATCCCTCACGAGCGTATCAAGCTTAACAAAGGTTAAATACCTGTAAATAGCTAGGTAACTTAAAAGGTATAGAAGTAAGACTAGAGCTACTCTATCTATTTCAGCTCTTTCTAAAAGCAAGGAATTTAGCACATAAAAAACCCGCATTAGTTTTCACTAATGCGGGTTTTGTCATTTATATGTAATATTTATTTGCTACTGTTTCGACTCATTATCTACTGAGTTAAGCTCAGAATAAAGCACGAAAAGCGAGCAACAAAGTTGCTCAGCTTAAATTAGCAAGTAGACAATTGCTTGTCTTAGTCGCTATTTCCGTCTTCAACACGGCTTTTCAGTTTCTGACCAGGTCTAAAGGTCACGACCTTACGGGCAGAAATTGGAATATCTTCACCAGTTTTAGGATTACGGCCAGGACGTTCGCTTTTTTGACGTAAGTCGAAGTTACCAAAACCTGAAAGCTTGACTTGGTCGCCACTTTCTAAGGTTTCGCGAATCTCTTCAAAGAAGATTTCAACCATATCTTTTGCGTCACGCTTGCTCAGCCCAACTTTTTCAAATAAATGTTCTGCTACTTCTGCTTTGGTAAGCGCCATTGCTTAGTCCCTCAGTGATGCATTTAATTCTGTTTTCAAGGTTTCAACAACTCTATCGATAACATCAGTGATGTCTTTTTCTTCAAGAGTTTTACTAGTATCTTGTAATACTAAGGCGATGGCTAAACTTTTATAACCCTCTTCAATTCCTTGA
>JALJPA010000061.1 GCA_022969215.1 Colwellia sp.
AGGTGTGTACATAAATCAACTTAAGGGACTGTTAGATGAAATAGACCCAAGTGTGATTGTGAAGATTGTTGAAAGTTTTGAATTAACATTAAAAACTGGAGGCCGGATATATGTTTTGGGAAATGGTGGGAGTTCGGCTACTGCATCTCATATAGCCAATGATTTTGGTCCCGGTTTACGCCGACGAGGTATTGCCAACTTTGATGTGGTAAGTTTGGGTGACAATGCTCCGGTGGTTACTGCTATTGCGAATGATATTGGATATGAAAATATATTCTACATGCAATTAGAGGGCTTATTACAGCCACAGGATATAATTCTTGCAATTTCTTGCAGTGGGGATTCCCCAAATATTATCAAAGCTGTTGATTATGCGAAAAAAATTGGTAGTACTGTAATTGGTGCTACAGGCTTTAGTGGAGGTAAGCTTATGCAGGTAGCAGATATTGTTTTCCACGTGAATGCAAAAGATGGTGAGTACGGCTTAGTTGAAGATGTTCATATGATTCTAGATCATATAATGTATTCATATTATGTGCAGAGAGGATCTAATGCTTAGAGTAGGTATTGCAGGGTATGGGACCATTGGTAAGTTAAGAGAAAAAGCGGTAGAGCGTATTGATAATGCACAGGTTGTTGCTGTTTTCGATATTGATCCACCTAAGAAAGTTAAAGAGGGCGTTTTTGTTTGCGTAAATTATGATGAGCTTCTGGAGCAGAATCTTGATGTCGTATTTGTTTGTGCCTTTAATCATGTATTAGCTGGATTTACGGTTAAAGCACTCGATAGTGGCTTACACGTGTTTTGTGAAAAGCCGCCAGCAAAAAGCACTGAAGAATTGGCAGAAGTTATTGAAGCTGAAAAAAGGAATACTCAAGTATTAAAATATGGGTTTAACCACCGTTATCATTATTCAGTGATTGAAGCTAAAAAACTCATTGACAGTGGAGATATGGGACCGCTTTTATGGATGCGGGGAGTCTATGGTAAAGCGGGAAGTATTGATTATGATAAGAACTGGCGAAACTTTAGGAAATTATCCGGTGGCGGAATTTTAATTGATCAAGGCATTCATATGCTTGATTTAATGATGTTATTTTCAAATAGTACATTTGAAAAAGTCAATAGTTTTGTTACTACTTCTTTCTGGGATATAGAAGCGGAAGACAATGCTTTCGCCATCATGCAAAATAGTAATAAAGTCATCGCTATGTTGCATTCATCTGCAACACAATGGCGCCATAAATTCTTACTAGAAATGTGCTTTGAGCATGGTTATATCAATCTTGATGGTATTTTGTCAGGCACTAGAAGCTATGCACCTGAAAAACTTGTTGTTGGTCGTCGGGAATTTGAAGATATTACCCACGCAATGGGTAAGCCAAAAGAAACAACCACTTGGTTTGAAAATGATGATTCTTGGATACTAGAAGTACAAGAGTTTTTTGATGCTGTCAATGGGAAAGGCAAAATAGAAAATGGAACAAGCTTGGACGCATTTAATGCATTAAAGCTCGTTGAAGACATATATGCACATTCTGGATTTTATAATGATTAAACGTGTTGTTGGCGTTACTGCAGTTGCATTCTCTAGAGATAAAGAACGTGTCCAAACCCTGAAAGATGCTTTTAGTGGTCAAGTATTAATAAATGAAAACCTAGTCCGTTTTACCCCTGAAGAATTGATTCCATTCATGCAGAAGTGTGATTATGTAATTGTGGGGTTAGATAAAATTTCTGATGCTGTGTTGTCACAATGTCCAAATCTAAAAGTGATATCAAAATATGGTGTTGGTTTGGATAATATTGATTTTGAGGCCTGTGACAAATATGGTGTAGAAGTGGTTTTTCCTAAAGGTGTCAATAAGCGCTCTGTTACAGAGGAGTTTTTAGGAGCGACCCTCTCATTGTTGAGAAATCTATATGTTACATCAAATCTTCTAAAAAATGGTGAATGGTTAGTGCAGGGTGGCGTCCAATTAACAAATAAAACAGTAGGTATTATCGGTGTTGGTCATATAGGTAAAGATATTATCGATATACTTAAACCGTTTAATTGTGAAGTTTTAGTAAATGATATTGTTGATCAGAGCGACTATTACAAAAGTATGGGTGTGACAGAGGTATCCAAAGAGGAGCTGTTTAGAAAATCTGATGTAATCACTATACATACCCCATTATCAACAGACACACACCATTTGATAAATTCTGATTCGTTAGCTTTAATGAAAAATACAGCATTAGTCATTAACTTAGCTAGAGGCGGTATCATAGATGAGGAAGCATTAAAACAAGCATTGCTAAATAATACGATTGGTGGTGCAGCTTTAGATGTCTATGAGGTTGAACCTGCTGTTGACCTTGAACTATTACATATACCTAATCTAATGTGTATGCCCCATATTGGTGGTAATGCAAAGGAGGCAGTTGAAGCAATGGGGATGGCCGCAATCTTAAATCTAATTGAAAGGGTTAACTAACTATGGCCTTTATTGGAAATTCTTATAAAATAAAAAAGCTTGAATATAAAACAGTCTTTAAAGTACCTGTAGAGTTGTTGTATGGCATTTGAAGTAGAATTTGAAATAGCAAAAACTTCGGCTAGATTGGCAGGTGAATTGTTATGCCATGCAACTGAAAAGACGGTGCTAAGTGCAATTGACCATGATATAAAACTTGATTTAGATATAAAAGCCGAAAAGCTAATCTTAACTTACCTAAAAAAGTTATCATCCTTTCCAGTCTTAGGTGAAGAGACAGGCTTGTCAAAACAAATCAAAAAGGGAGAACCCTATTGGATTGTAGACCCAATTGATGGAACATTGAACTTTGTACATGAGATTCCATTTTCTAGTGTGTCCATTGCTTTGTGGAAAGATGACAAACCGATAATTGGAGTGGTTTACGATTTTCACCGAGGTGAAATGATAGCATCCTTAAAAAATAAGGGCGTGTTTTTTAATGGTAAACAGTTAGTACCACCACCTAAAGTCGCAATCAAACAAGCCATATTGGCAACAGGTTTTCCATCATATTTATTACACGATACTGAAACATTAAAAAGTGTCATTGATAAAATTAAAAAATATAAGAAAATCCGGCTATTCGGATCGGCAGCTCTCTCTAGTACTTATGTTGCTTTAGGCCGTGTACATGCATATTTTGAAGATTCAATTAAATTATGGGATGTTGCTGCTGGTATTGCTATTTGTGAAGAGTTAGGAATTAAAACGCACTACACTTCGATAGAAAATAATGAATTTTTATATACTGTAGAAATAAAAAATTTGGAATAATTATATTATTAATAATCGGAAGAATAGATAATTAATACTGAGTCTGTAACTCAGGCATCTACTCGTATAGTCGTTCTTTATAAAATATTCTGTGGCGTTGATGTAAAAAAATTATTATTGAATGTGTGATGTTTTAAAAGATGCTAATAAATTGTTGATAATTGAAGTTTCTGTGAAATATAATGAGATATGGTGCCCTTTCAATATGCAAATAATAACAACTACTAGTGGTCTTTTTCTTGAGTCGAAAGTCAATGACACCATACTTAAAGGCCCTAAGCGATGTTTTTATTTTAGAATATAACTGCGGAACAGGAGAGTGACGTATTATGAAATAATGCTACTAGAGGGCGATATTGGTGAAGTTAAAGAACCAGTAGCCCTAAGTCAAGATGATAAGGCAAGTGCTAAAATCTTAACTTGTTGTTGTTCTCCTCAAACTGATATTTTGATTGATGCTGAAGATTTGAGTGTATTACATGGCATTGAAATAAAAAACCTACCAGCTCGAATTAGTCATTTAAAATTACTTTCAGCTGATATTGTAGAAGTAAAATTGAGAATACCGCCTACTGCATCATTAGAGTTTATAGAAGGTCAAGTGGTTCGAATGAAATGATTATTTCTGCAAAGCAGGTATTTATAAGAACTGGACTTGGAAGAAAATTTTTTTATTCAGTTGTCTTTGTCTCGAACCGATAGTTCAATTAAGGAATAATATTATGAAAGCAGTTATTTTAGCTGGTGGTTTAGGTACCCGTCTCAGTGAAGAAACGCACTTGAGACCAAAACCAATGATCGAAATTGGAGGTAAACCTATCCTCTGGCATATTATGAAAATGTATTCATCTCATGGAATCAACGATTTTATCATCTGCTGTGGCTATAAGGGCTACGTTATTAAAGAATATTTTTCTAATTATTTTTTGCATCAATCAGATGTTACATTTACGATGACAGATAATCGAATGGAAGTTCATGAGAAAAGAGTCGAGCCTTGGACAGTGACATTGGTTGACACCGGAGATGATTCAATGACCGGTGGTCGTTTGGCTCGTGTTATTGATTATATTAAAGACGAAGATGCTTTTTGTTTCACTTATGGTGATGGGGTTGGTGATATGGATATTACTGCAAGCATTCAATTTCATAAGCAGCACGGTAAACAAGCAACATTAACGGCCACATACCCCCCAGCACGGTTCGGTGCACTTGACATGGAACATGGTGTTGTTAAAAGTTTTAAAGAAAAGCCAAAAGGTGACGGCGCTATGATTAATGGTGGTTTTTTTGTGCTTTCTCCAGAAGTGCTTGAAAGAATAACTGGTGATGACAGTGTCTGGGAACAAGAGCCTTTAATAAGCCTCGCTGAAGATGATCAGTTAATGGCGTATGAGCATAAAGGTTTTTGGCAACCTATGGATACATTGAGAGATAAGGTGCTTTTAGAAAGTTTATGGCAAGCAGGTAAAGCACCATGGAAAAACTGGGACTAAGGATATGATTGAGACGAGTTTCTGGAAGGGAAAACGAGTCTTTTTAACCGGTCATACTGGTTTCAAAGGGAGTTGGCTTTCATTATGGCTTTGCGAGCTTGGGGCAATCGTGAAAGGATATGCCCTAGCTCCTAATACAACCCCAAGCTTGTATGAAGAAGCGCGAGTTGCTGAGAAAATAGACTCTGAGTTAGGGGATATTCGGAACTTCCAACAACTTCAAGCGAGCATGATTGGCTTTAATCCAGATATTCTGATTCATATGGCGGCTCAACCTTTGGTTAGGCTTTCTTATAGAGAGCCTATAGAGACGTATGAGATAAATGTTATGGGAACTGTAAAGGTTCTTGAGGCAGCTAGAGCTTGTCCAAATATAAAGTCTATCGTTAGTGTGACTACTGATAAATGTTATGAAAATAGGGAATGGGAATGGGGTTATAGAGAAAATGAGCCTATGGGTGGACATGATCCTTATAGCAATAGCAAAGGCTGTGCAGAGTTAGTTACTTCCGCTTATCGAAGTTCATTCTTGGCAGAAAAAGGTGTTGGCCTTGCAAGTGCCCGAGCGGGCAATGTGATTGGCGGTGGTGATTGGGCGGATGACCGACTAATTCCCGATATTTTACATGCCTTTGAACAAGATCGGCCGGTTATCATTCGAAATCCGAAATCAACAAGACCATGGCAACACGTTTTAGAGCCTTTATCAGGGTATTTAGTATTAGCGCAGGAACTATATAAGGCTCCGCAAGAGTATGCTGAAGGCTGGAATTTTGGCCCTAAAGATGAAGACGTAAAACCTGTTGCTTGGATTCTCGACAAAATGGTGGAGAATTGGCACGGTAGTGCCCACTGGGAACTTGACAATACTGCACATCCCCACGAGGCAGGGTACCTCAAGTTGGATATATCTAAAGCAAGATCACGGTTGAATTGGCAGCCAAATTGGAATCTTGCAGAGACCCTAGAGCGTATCACAAATTGGCATCAAGCATGGCTCAACCAAGAAGAGATGCAATATCTTTGCCTCAAAGAAATTAATGAATATAGTAGAGTTATTAAAAAATGAAAACGACTGAATCGCTCCGAAAAGATATTGCAGAGTTAGTTAAAGAATATGCAGCATTGCAATATGTTAAAAAGGATTTCGTAGCAGGTACTACAGTTGTACCGCCATCTGGGAAAGTAATAGGGGTGGAAGAATTACAACATATGGTTGAAGCTTCTTTAGATGGCTGGTTAACCACCGGTAGGTTTAATGATCAGTTTGAAAAAGAATTAGCTGATTTTATTGGCATCAAACATCTTATTTCAGTCAACTCGGGTTCGTCAGCCAATTTAGTTGCCTTTGCTACATTAACATCACCCCAGTTAGGTAAGCGTGCAATAAAAAAAGGTGATGAAGTAATTGCTGTTGCTGCCGGGTTTCCTACTACCGTGAATCCTATCGTACAATTCGGCGCAATCCCTGTTTTTGTCGATGTAAATCCAAAGACACACAATATTGACGCAGATCTTATTGAAGCTGCAATTTCTCCGAAAACTAAAGCAATTATGCTGGCGCATTGTTTGGGCAATCCATTTGACCTTGGTAAAGTTAAAGCTATTTGTAAAAAATATAATTTGTGGTTGATTGAGGATTGCTGTGATGCATTAGGTGCAAAATTTGATGGGAAGATGGTCGGTACCTGGGGGGATATAGCCACGCTAAGTTTCTACCCTGCGCACCATATTACGATGGGGGAAGGGGGGGCTGTATTTACCAATAGTAGACAGCTTAAGATGATTGCTGAATCGTTTCGTGACTGGGGGCGTGATTGTTATTGTGCCCCAGGTTGTGATGATACTTGTGGTAATCGTTTCGGTAAACAATTGGGATCACTACCCAAAGGTTATGACCATAAATATACCTATTCGCATTTAGGATACAATTTAAAAATAAGTGATATGCAAGCCGCTTGTGGTGTTGCTCAGCTGAAACGTGCACCAGAGTTTATAAAAAAGAGGAATGAAAACTTCGAGTATTTAAAAAATAAACTTTCAACACTCTCTGATTTTATAGAAGTCACTGATGCGACAGAAAACTCAACGCCATCATGGTTTGGTTTTCCAATCACAGTTAAGCAAGAATCAGGGGTGAGTCGGCTTGACCTGATTAAATACTTAGATGAGAATAAAATCGGTACACGCCTGTTGTTTGCTGGTAATCTTACTCGGCAACCCTATTTCAAAGATGTCGAATATAGAATTTCAGGTGAATTAACTAATACTGATATAACTATGAACCAAACTCTTTGGTTGGGGATTTACCCAGGTTTAGGAAAAGAGCAACTTGATTTCGTATCTGAAAAATTAGAAGAATTTTTTGGTCTAAATTTTTAATCGTTTAAAGGATATTTGGTGTATTCACCGAATCTATTATATGAAAATTGAAGAGCTAGAAATACCAGATTGTTTTCAGATAACTCCTAATGTTCTAAAAGATCATCGCGGTGCTTTTACTAAAACATTTCATAATGATACCTTCGCTGAATTTGGGCTGAATATTGAAATAAAGGAAGAGTTCTATTCCATTTCCAACAAAAATGTCCTTAGAGGTCTCCATTTTCAGAAACCACCATCTGCGCATAATAAACTGGTTTATTGCGCGAAAGGTGCCGTTTTAGACTTTTTTATTGATCTTCGTAGAGGGTCACCAAAATACGGTCAGCATTTGTCTATTGAGCTAAATGAGAGCAATGGCTTGATTCTTTATCTTCCTATTGGAATTGCGCATGGTTTTTTAAGCTTAGAAGATAATTCTTTAATGGTTTATAAAACGGACTGTAGTTATGACTCTGAATCAGATTGCGGGATAGGCTTTAGCTCTTGTGATATCAAACTCCCTATTGATGCTCTTGATATTATTATGTCTAAACGTGATCAAAAACTTTGTAGATTAAAAGAGTATCAGAGTGAGTTTGTATATGAATAATATTTTCATTACAGGAGCAAGTGGGTTTTTAGGTGCAAACCTAGTAAAGCACTTTATAACAGCAGGTTTGAAGGTCACTGCAGTTATTCGTGCCAACGGGTCAAGAGAAAGTTTTGATCAGCTTAATTGCCATGTAATTGAATATGACGGATCTATTTCTTCCCTTCAAGAATGTTTGGATTCTAATACCACGGTGATCCATACTGCTTCTTATTATGTGGCAGAGCATACAAGTCAGGATTTACCTGTACTAATAGAATCTAATCTTAAGTACGGGTTGGATTTGCTAGAGGCGATGCGAACAAGCGGAGCACGAAGGATTTTAAATATTGGTACTGCTTGGCAAGGTTATGAAGGGGTAGATCGCAGACCAGTTAATCTATATGCAGCTACTAAGCAGTCGTTTGAAGATTTGATTGCTTATTACTGCGACGCAGAGGAATTTTCTGCGATTTCACTTCGACTCAATGACACATATGGAGAAGAAGATAAGCGGATGAAGTTACTTAAATTATTAATTAGTAGAGGAGTTAATCAAAAGGCACTGGATATGAGTGGAGGAGAACAAATTATTAATATCACTCATGTAGAAGATGTGTGTCGAGCAATATCTTTTGCGATTAATATTATGCCTGAATGCAGCAATATTGATAAATATAACTTACAGAGTAACAGTAACTTTTCTCTAAGAGAATTGGCTAAATTAATCGAAGACGAGATAGGAATAGCTGTTCCAATTAACTGGAGTGTTAAAGAATACCGTAGGCGTGAGGTGATGATACCTACAAACAATTTCCCCCTAAAAGGATTTGTTTTTGAATATAACATTAGGGACGGTATTCGATTAATCTACGATACATTGAAAGCTAAAACTCAAAACAGGTCGGAGATTTAAATTAACTGGAGGTGAGTATTTCTATTGAAGTTTGTTGATCAGATAGGAAATTATGTGTTTTTATAGGCTGTATAATTGTTCTTAAGTGAGGTTTTAGTTTTGGAAGAAGTCCTGTTTTCCGTGATTATCCCAACTGTTAAATTTAATAAGTATTTAGATGAAGCTATTCAATCATGTTTTGATTCTGGGGTTCAGGCAACCATCGTAGTTTGGGTGAATAATTGTAGTTATAGTGGGTTCGAGCAATCCGATTTTTATAAATCTTCTAATGTACAATGGATGTGTATCGGTAAGAATACCGTTCCAATGTTTGAGTCTTGGAATGCAGCAATTGCGAACACTAAATCGGAATGGTGTTTTCTTCTATCGGATGATGATCTACTCATTAAGGGTTTCCTTGAAGGTGTAGATTTAGAAAGGTTGAACAAAAGAACACTATATGCTTCAACTATTAACATTATTAATGAAGACAGTGAGTATCTTAGGGGTAGTATTCAATTGCCAAAGTCAAATTACGAAAGTAACGAGGCAATTGAACTCTATTTTAAAAATAGGTTTCATCATCATTTAAGCTTATTTGTCTTTAGTCGAGAAATGTTCAATATATGTGGTGGGTTTGTATTTACCGGATATCCAAATGGGTACTATTTGGATACTGTTTTTCACGGTAAGTTGCTTGCAGAATGTGATGGGATGATAGTTGCGCATAAGCCAGTATTCTCACGTAGAGAGTTTATTCAGCAAGCAAGCGCAGGCTTTTATTTTTCTGATGTTAGTGAGTACTTCGATATAATCTGCCTAAGGTTGTTTGAGAATGAAAAGTTCAAAATTCAAGCAGTTAAACGTTTTGGATCTATCACGCGGTATAAGAAAGATTTAATGCAGCATCGATTTTATACTGAATGGTATAAACTAAATAACAATGTTTTTAATACCTCATTTAAGGATAAGGTCTCTTTTTTTAAAAATGTCTTTTGGGGATGGGAGTTAGGAGGTGTTTTTAAAATAAAGTCAGTATTTCGGCTCTTATTCATATCTGTTAAATCTACTCTCCCGGAAGGGGTATTGTTAAAGTGTCGACGTTGCTTGAAGAGTCTTACCAAATGGTAGCCACTCTGTTTCGTTCACCAGTACTGGCGTCGTGGTTTGCTGCAGGTGTTACATTATTTAATTCCATTATCGCCATACCAATAGTTATTTCAATATTGTCAGTCGAGGAAATTAATGTTTGGTTTTTGTTTTTTAGTGTTGTTGCATTGGCTCAAGGTGTTCAGTTTGGGTTCAATGGCACTTTTGTAAGATTTATTGCGTACTCTAACTCAGGGGTTCGAATTTCTGAATTCGCGAGCATTAAAGACCTTAAAAAGATCAGTACGGAGTCGTTTTTAAATATTGGCGAGTTTTCTACAATAATAGGACTCACTAAATATGTTTATGGCGTGCTTTCAATTATATTTTTTATATTAATATTACTACTAGGAAATGTTGGATTATCGTCACCAATTGGATTGCTAGAAAATCCAAGTGAAGGTTGGGTTGCGTGGTTTATAGTGGTCTTTGTAGCCACGATGGTTATATATTTGGGTCACTATCGCATTTTCCTTGAGGGTACGAACCATGTCGTTACTGTTCAGCGTGTACTAGCAATTGTAAATCTGGTTGGGTTAGGGGCTATATTGAGTGTTTTGATACTAAAGCCGACCTTAGTAGCAATTGTACTCGTCTATCAGGTAGTGGCTTTAATTTCTGCTCTCGTAATAGCCTTTATAGCCAAGAGGAAAATGTCTTCTACAACAGGCCTTGTTTCTAGTGTGGCGTTTGACCAAAACTTATTTAGTATAATATGGGAAAGTGTGTGGAAAAGCGGAATTACAGTATTAATTGCCTCATCTGTAAAGCACGCCTCTGCAATACTGGTAGCTCAGTGGTTCCCGGTCGGCGAATCAGCTAGTTATCAATTTACTAAAAGGCTATTTGATGTAATTGAAAATTTTGTTCAAATCACCTTTCAAGCTAAATTACCACTATTAGCTAGTTTAAGGGGCAAAGGTGATTTTATGAATTTATTACCTGCTTTGGCTGAAATACAAAGAATATCATTTAGTGTTTTTTTAATTGGATATTTGACGTTACTTTTAATCGGGGATCCCATCCTTTCTCTTATTGGTAGTAATGTAGAGGTGGGTGGATATACACTTTTAGTGCTATTTTCATTCTCTACTTTTTTTAGTCGCTGGAGTGGCATTATGTTGGCGATTTCGAACCAGTCAAATAATGTGATAGAACATAAAAGTGCTATTATTGTCGCATCTATATTTTTTCCATTGATATATTTATTTTATGAGGATTTTGGTGTGGAAATCGTTCCGTTTTGTACGCTTTTGGCTCTTTTGTTCGCCATGCCTATCGTTATTAAACAAGCTTATTCAACTATACATACAAATTTTTTTACTTACGAATTAACTGTGACTATTCCTTTTCTATTGGCATTGTTATTAATAAATGTAAGTTTCTACTTTTTAGTAGGCATTCAATTACCAAAATAGGTTCAAATAGTTAAGGTGAACACCTGGCTAACATTTGCCAAAGTTAACTCTTCAGATACGAGCAAGCATTTAAAGAAAAGGGATTTTTCACATTAGTGCTATCAGGCAGTTATACACCAGTCTTGGTATATATAAAATGGCAGGTAGTTATTTGGATAAAATTAATTGGATACTCGTAGCTTTCTTTTGTACCGATGAACGATGGGTATCTAAAGATTATGATGTCAATAATTATAATTCGGCGCGAAAAATTTATTAAGTAATGATGATTAAGAAAGTTCTAACGAATTTGATACTGACTTAAGTCTTGATGACTGTCTGATTGCTTTCAGGGCTAAGTATAAGAAATTTGAAAAGTATGTTAGATAATTCTTCCGAGTTTTTTGGTTTTGTATTGCCTGGTATGGTTGATGAAGGTCATGTTGCCTCGATATTTTAAAGAGGAAGCCGTCAATACTGATATATTTTCTTATACGGGTTATTCAATCAAAGGCTATAATAGAGTCAGCCTCGCGGTAAATGCATATAATTCTGCACTATTTGTTACCTTGTTGGTTTCTAATTCTAATAAATTAAATTTACTGAATAATGCCAAAGAATTACCTGTAGAATTAATTCGCGTTGATTGTCTGTTTATTATGGATTCGCCAATTGTTTAAGTTATTCAACACCTCAGAGAGATATGCATGTTAAAGGCTATTATTTATAAAAGTATAAGGGAACAAGGAAGTGTAGAGGATGGTTTTCCCACTCCTGACTCTTTAATCGAAGCATATAAAATCCAAAAGGAAAATTTTCGTGATATTAAAGGTTGGAAATTAGGGGGGACCACAAGTTTTACTAGGAAATTATTTAATACAGATAAAGTCTATTATGGAGGAGTGGGTGGAAGCTATATTTATAAGGCTAGTGATGTGGTAAAAGTTCCTAGTTTTATCAAAGAACCTTCGGGTGAAGCTGAAGTGGCTTTTAGATTGACTGATAAGGTTAAAGAACTATCGACATTGAACATCAAAGCAATAGATATGGCTGAATTAATTCATGCGGTTATACCATCGATTGAATTTCCGTGGTCTGCTTTTCCTCTCCCTGCTTGCGGGCTAAAAGTATTAATAGCTGATAGTTGTGCTGCGGGCTTTGTGGTATTTGGCGAGGAGATTAATTGGACGAAGGAATTGGAGGAGGTATTGAATGGTAAGGTCACTATTTTTACTAGTAATCGACTTCTTGCATCCGGTAGTGTTGATAATATCATAGGTGGTCCTGTTGATGCCCTTCGTTCTTTTCTTTTTTTAGCTAAAGAACATAAAATAAAATTTGCCGGAGGTGAGATAGTTGCTACTGGTGGCTGCACTTCATGTATCCCTATTCCTGTGGGCGAGAAAATATCTGTTAAGTTTGAAAATTTAAACTCTTTCGAATTTAAACTGGAATTTTAAAGTGAGCCTTATGTTACCTTCTGCAATTTTAAAGTGAGCCTTATGTTACCTTCTGCAATTTTTGTAAATGGACTCATTCATAAAGTTTTTACAGTATTTGATGACAAGAAAACAGTATGGGATCATCGAAAAATCCAAGTTCGATTATGTTACGGATGTGGATAAATCTTTAGAGCAAGCAATTGCTCAATTCATACTGGAGCAATACCCAGGTCATAAAGTTATCGGTGAAGAAAGTATTCAATAAATAACAAGCCTACTGGGCCTACTTGGGTTTTAGACCCATTAGACGGGACGTCCATTTTTTTATTAGGAATACCTCTCTATGCATGTATAATTGCATTTGTTAATGATTCAAAAGTACAGTTCGGCTTAGTTCTAGATCTTCTCAACCGAGAGATATTTACTGCTAGACCTGCACTTGGTGCCTTTTTAGGCGATGAATTATTGGATACGAATAGCAATAATTCTGACTTTATTGGCGTTAGCTCTGGTTTCCTAGAAAAGGTAGCAATAGAACAGCCTCATTTGATTGTGCAATTAAGGGATGTTGGTAAATTCCGTTTACTGGGATCACAAGCTTTACATCTATGCTATGTAGCTTCAGGTAGAATGAAAGCGTGTGTAAACTTAGAATCAAAGATTTGGGATGACATCGCAGGCGCTTTAATATTACAAGAGGCGAACGGTACATATTCTACTATTACTGTTTTTTACCCAGACAGAGTTAACTCTGTTGACCCATCACAGAGCTTATTTAGTTTAGGTAAAGCTGAAAAAAAGGCTAAGTTAGATAAAATAATAAGACGACAAAATATTGAGGAATGAAATATGTCAAAGGTCATTGCGATGATCCCTGCTCGCATGGGTAGTCAGCGTCTAATTAAGAAAAATCTCAGAGAGCTTGATGGGGTACCATTGATAACCAGAGCTATTAGGAAATGTAAAGAAGCCGGTTGTTTTGATGAAATCTGGGTCAATTCTGAAGATGAGGTATTTGGTAAAATTGCTGCGGAAGAAGATGTCTATTTTCATAAAAGACCAATGTTTTTAGGCGATAATAACGCAACAAGTGAAGAATTTGTTAAAGAATTTTTGGAATGTCATGAGTGTACATATATACTGCAGGTTCACTCGATTGCTCCATTACTAAGCACTTCTGAAGTTAAACAGTTCACTCTTTCTTTTATTAATTCAGGATGTGATGTTTTTCTTTCTTGTATTGAGGACCAAATAGAGGTGGCTTTCAATAATAAGCCAGTCAATTTCAGCTTTGCTGAAAAAACAAATTCACAAGACTTGAGTCCCATGCAGCGAATTACTTGGGGTATTACCGGGTGGAAAAAAGAAAAATATCTAGAAACTCGAAAAAATAATGACTGTGCAACGTATGCTGGAAAGGTCGGTTTTTTTCCTGTAAATCCAATGTCTGGACATGTAATTAAGACCCAGATTGATCTCGACATTGCCACAGCTTATCTGAAAATAGTATGTTAAACATGAAAGCAATAGTTTGAAATATTATGATGCTAAAAGATCAAAATCGCTTTAGCAATGAGTTAATGGAAAAAGGTATTGAGGCTATTTTCCCAAAGGTGGACGAATACTTAACAGAAAGTGAGGCTATTAAATTGGTCAGTGATATAGATGGCTGGCTTGCCGGTGATGATCAAATAACTAAATCAGTACTACTTAAGGCAAGCCCCAAAGCTTAAGGTTATAGCAAAATGGTTTACAGGAACAGATTCAATTGATAAGGTAGCAGCAAGCGACCTTGGTATACCAGTATTAAATTATTCTGGCGCATTTAGAGATGCCGTTTCTGAAGTAGCCATTGCATACATTCTTGATTTAGCGAGATCTATAACAAAGACATATCGTGAGGTTAGGCTTGGAGGTTGGCCTAAGAAAATGGATCAGGCCTTGTAGGTAGAACTGTGGGGATGGGGCTATTGGGAAAGGCATCATCGAGCGAGTCGTCGCTTTTAGGATTAATTTGATAGTTAACGACCCCAATTTTACTCATGATGATGAGTTTTCAGAAATTACGAATTAAAATTTTGATTACGTAGTTTCTAACTCTGACAGCTTATGTTTAGCCTGTAGCTTAAATGATGACAATGTCCATTTAATTAATTCAGACGTGTTTAATAATATGAAAGCTACTAGTTGTATTATGAATGTCGCCAAGGTCCTTTAATTGATGAAGAATCATTGATATCATCATTAAATAATGGAAAAATATTTGGTGCTGGATTTGATGTATTAAAAGTTGAGCCTCTTCCTAGTACGTCCAAACTCTTAGGCTTCGATAATGTAATTCTAGGCTCGGATAATGCCAATCATTTGGCTGCTGCGACAGAATATGAACATAAAAATACGATTAAAAATCTATTTGAAGCTCTATGTGTCTAGATAGCTTTAGCTAACTACTTTTTTTATTTTTTATAGTAGTAAAAACTTATTATAATTAAGGTCCGTCAGATATGTTAAGTAGAACAAATGAAATTAAAAAAATGCTAGGGAAATCAAAATCCCATCAAGAAAAAATTGAAATATTACGGAATTCTTATAAAGGTGAAGTTTGTTATATTTTGACTGCTGGCCCTTCAATAAATGATTATAGTGCTAATTATTTGCAAGAAAAATTAAAAGATGAATTGGTAATAGCAGTTAAACAGACTTATGATTTATTACCAGGCTTAGTTGATTTTCATTTGCTAAACCAATTTAATTATCAAAAAACTGAGTACGCTGTTTCAAAACCCATAATCATGAAAGTCGGACTTGATGGGGCAAAACTAAAAACGCCAGGTCTATTGCCTGACTTAGAGTTTTTAATAGACATGACTAAAACAAGTAGGGAAGACAGCTTGTCTGGCTCAATGGACTTTTCGAATTGGTTGCTAGATCGTGGTGATAACTATAGGCCATTTGGACCAGGTATTATGCACGAGATAGGTTTGTTTTTACCAGTACTGTTAGGTGCAAAGAAAATCATAGTAATTGGCTGGGACCTTGGCAGTGCTAAAACTAATGGAATTTCAAGATACTATGAAAAAGATGGTATTGGGAAGAGTATTCAACAAGTTGTGATGGATCATTCGCCGGCTTTGTATAATAAAGTATTAGTAAGGTTTTTAAATATTTATCGCCAGATAATGTTCAGATTTGATGACAGCATTATATTAAATAATCCAGGTATAACAGTAAATGAAGCTGGTTTTATTTCAAAATCAACAGGTCCACTATATGATTGGTTAAAATTTCGAGGTATTGAATTCGAAATAGTATCAAATAACAGCATGATTGATAAATCTGTGCCTAGAGTAAGTTTATAAAATCGATAATTTGATTAAGTTCAATATGTAAATACATATATTCAACAAATATTAGTGTGTCAAACTGAATGCTTGGAATATATAGATCTATTATTCTTTCTAGAATTTAATATATTTGAAATAAATGATCTTGCTGATGCTTACCGCCAGTAACATATGGCTATTTTTAGGTATGTCCCGGAACTAGTAGTTTTTATTACTATTTAAATCGATTTTATATTACTGCGATAGTAGTGACCCAAAAACAATTTTACTCAAGTGGTGTAATGTTTGTTCCGTTCTTTGTTGTATCTCCTTAAATTTTAATAATATAGCTTGTAGGAACTAATGTGGTATCTAGCAACAACCTAATATTGGCACTTCTATCTTTTTCTTTGCTTACACCTACAACTTTCGGCATATTCGGAAGTTATGCAATAATATTGATGCTTTTATCGTTTATCTTTGTTTTTATGTTAAAAGGAGGGAGAGCGCATAAAAATTATTACTTGCTTCAGGGTATAGTATTTATATGTCTTCTGAGTCTGTTTTCTCTGTCTTATATTAATGGTGGACACTTGGCTTTGGTGTTTGGAAAGGCTCTCCATACGTGGGTTTTGTTTTTATTTGTCTCTATCAAGTACCCAATAAATATTAAATATAATAATGTAATTACGATCTTTCTTGTTTACTCAATAATTATTTTTGCAATAGTCTATTTCTATAAACCATATGGGGTAATGTTTAGGTTTACAGGTTATGCATTCGATCCTAACTATTTTGGGATGACATGTCTTGCTCTTTATATGTCATCGTATTTATTTGATAAATATAAAGGGTTACTAGTTTTAAAGTCATTGATGATTATTGCTATTTTTCTTACTGCCTCTGCGACAGTTATCTCTTTGTTGGTTTTGTTTCATTTAATAGTAGTGCTAAGGATTCGGCTTAATAGTATTGGTGTATTACTTGTTATAATTGGATCCCTTATTGTATACTCAATATTTATTTATAGCATTGGTTCGCTTTTAGAAGATTTGAATGTTGATGGTTCTTTGTATTGGCGATACAAACTAGCTTCTTTAGAGCAAAGGCTGGATGTTCAAATTAGATGTTTTGAAATATTTTTCTCTAATGTTAATTATTTTTTATATGGAGTTGGTAGTGGTCGTACAAATGAATTTTTAGGGAAGGCGCTGCATAATGGTTTTTTGCAAATGGTATTTGCCCATGGAGTAGGTTTTTTATTGGTTGTTGTGATTTATATTGTTCGTATTTATAGCAGTCTTCAAAGAAAAGCTTTGTTTCTTCGAGATAAAAGGGTTGTTTTTGCAGGTTTCATTGTTTTTATAGTATCCAATTATGCGCTTGATACATTTTTAACTGGTTCATTTATTATCTTCATTTTAATTGTTAAAATGTATCAGCACGTAGAGCTTAAAAATTAAAGCTATTATTGTCTGTGTAATGAATTGGAGTAGTACTGTATGGTTACTATAAAACGAATATCATTTATTCTTCCAACCATAGGAAGGAAAGAAGAGTTAGTAGCATTCTTGGTTTCTTTGAAAGAGTCTACGGGAATACAAGGAATTGTACTTGAAGTTATTATTGTTGATCAGAATAGCCTTGAATTTGATTTATATTCAGCAGTGTCTCCTTTTAGTTGTTTCTTTGAACTTGTTTATATCCATAGTGTTATAAAAGGTTTATCTTATAATCGAAATGTTGGTTTGAAGGTTGCCACTGGTGATGTATTTTCTTTCCCCGATGATGATTGCCTTTACTTTGAAGATACCATATCTTCGATTGTACTGTTTTTTAAATCTAACTCGAAAAATGATGTAGTATTGGGTAGAATATTTGATCGTGAAAATAGTTCAAATATAATTAAGTCATGGCCTTCAAAGGGCCGAAAAGTATCAGCTTTAAATGTTTATTTCCTAGCGTCCTCTATTACTATTTTCATGAGGCCAGTTTGCGCCATTGAGTTTGATGAAAATCTTGGTGCTGGTGCTAAATATGGTTCTTGTGAAGATCCTGATTATCTTTACCGGATTATAGATGCTGGCTTTAATGTTTATTACACTCCGCAGATAGATGTATGGCACCCTGTGCCAGATATGACAGTTATTGAATTATCCAAGGTTCAAAGCTATGCAGCAGGTTTTGGATATTTTGTTAGAAAGCAAACAACTGTAGTTAAAGTAATATTATTTATACTATTAATTATAAAAAAGGTAGCGGAGAGTATTTTGTATAGGAAGAGATTTAGAAGAGGGTATTTCAAAGTATACTTTAAAGGGTTATTCATGGGTTTTATGTTTAATAAACCAGTAGATACTGATGACAAAAAATAACTTTGATCTATTAAGACATGTTTTTGCATTTGTAGTTGTATGGCATCATTTTAATGTGTTAACTGGCTATCGTGTTTCTTTTATTCCATTTGAAATTATTAATTCAGATGTGGCTGTTAAAGGCTTCTTTGTTATTAGTGGTTTACTTATTTGGATTAGTGCTATTAATACTAAGTATTGGCAAGCATTTTTTATAAAAAGAGCTTTTAGAATTTACCCTGCATTAATTTTTATACTTCTCATATCTTCATTAGTTTCTTTAATATATTTTGATGAACCCGTTGATGATGTTTTGAGATATTTTTCTTGGAATTCAGTGTTTCTAAGTTTTAAGGGGAAGTGCATAAGCGATATGTTTGATACTAACGTTTTGTGTGCTGTAAATGGTTCACTTTGGACTTTAAAATTAGAAGTAGCATATTATATGTTTATTGGTATTATAATGTTCTGCTTTAAAAAATGGGCTTATTCTTTAGTTGTGACTTTTACTATACTATCCTTTATACTCGAAAGCAGTTTGTTGTTAGCTCCAAAATCATATTCCTCTCTTGTTAGTATCGTAGAAAACCAAATACCTTTTAAATTTTATTATTTCGGTTTAGGTGTGATTTTTTACAACTACCACGAACAAATTTCTTCTAGAACTCTCCTTTGGTTACTATTAATAAGCTTTCTAGGTTGGTACATATTATCTGTCGAGTTTATTTTTTTACCGCTATTTGTCATATCGCTTGTGTTTTTATTAGCTTTCAGATTAAGGAGTGTTAATTTTTCAAAACACGGTGATCTCTCTTATGGGATGTACATATTCCATTTTCCAGTGATACAGTTTATGGTATCTGAAAAGCTTTTTTTGGGAGTGTGGTTTATAGATTTTATCCTATCGATCGGAATTGTTTTGGCATTATCTAAATTATCTTGGTGTTTTATTGAAAGTGAATCGATTTTATGGGCAAGAAAACTTACCTCGAAAGTAGGTGTTAAATAACATAATGAGTAATTATCCTAAAGTGGCGGTGTTGTTAGCTGCCTATAATGGTAGAGATTGGATTGAGGAGCAGATTAATTCAATTTTAATTCAAAAAAACGTAAATGTTACTTTGTATATTAGCGTGGATTTGTCGACAGATGACACTTATGGATTTGTGAGTGATTTAGAGTTAATTAATAAATACATTAAAGTGCTGGACTACGGAAAGCGCTTCGGTAGCGCTTCTTCTAATTTCTTTCGTTTAATTAAAGAAGTTGATTTTTCGAGTTACGACTATGTTTCATTGTCTGATCAAGATGATGTTTGGTACGATTGGAAGGTGCACCGAGCTATTTCGAAGTTAAATGAAACGAATTCATCTGGGTACTCTTCAGATGTGACTGCATTTTGGCCAGATGGTAAAGAGCAGCTGCTCAAAAAATCCTATCCTCAATGTGAACATGATTATTTTTTTGAATCCCCAGGGCCGGGCTGTACGTTTGTTTTTAAACAAAGTGTACTGCAAGCATTCAAATCAAATTTTGATAAGATATCAACATACGCAGATCAGATATCTGTAAATCATGATTGGTATTTGTATGCTTATGTTCGCCAACAAGGATTGAACTGGATAATCGATAATAGGCCTGCAATGATGTACCGGCAGCATGCAAGCAATGAAATGGGGATGAACTCTGGCTTGAAAAGTTATTCGTCGCGCTGCAAGATGGTTAAAAACCATTGGTATAGAAAGCAAGTGGCTATAATGCTAGAATCTTTTGAGCCTCAACTTAAGGATAAATTACTTAATCGAAAGTATTTGATCTTAAATTTCTATAAGCTAAGAAGGCGCCCACGGGATCGTCTTGCTTTACTCATAATGCTACTGATTGGTTTTTTCTAATATATTATGTAGGTTGTTTTGAGATAATGTTTGGATGTAAATTTTAATAGTGAATAACCATGCAAAATGAGGGAACATCTTTCACTGCATAAAAAGGAATAAACGTGAAAGTATTACTCACGGGAGCTAGTGGATTTATCGGCAGTGCCGTTTTTGAGTGACTAAGAAAATATAATATTGATGTGTTGCCTGTTATTCGAAATAGTCAGATGGCAGTCTCTGAAATAAACACAGTGCAGGTTGATGGCATCGATCCTACTACCGACTGGTCTGATAAAGTTGTAGACTGCGATGTTGCTGTGCACGCAACTGCGAGAGTGCATGTGACCAATCAAATGACAGAAGATGCGCTTTAGAATTTAGAAGCCTGAATGTGGCTGGCACGTTGAATCTTGCCAAGCAAGCAGAAAGTGGTGTGAAGCTGTTTATATCTATTAGTTTTATTAATGTTAATTGTGATAGTACAACGGGAGCCCTAGCCCTTTTTCATCACGATCCTTCATCGCCTACCAATTCGTATGGCCTCTCAAAATATGAAGCTGAAAAGGAATGTAGGTATTATCTCAAAAGACGGAAATGGAGTTGATGGTTATTCGAGGACCTTTGGTTTGTGTTGATGATTTAGTGGATTTAATTGTCACTTATTTAGATTATTACAAAGCGAAAGGAGTAGTTTTTTAGCCTCGGATGGTAATGATTAATTATTGTCGCGTTTAATACAGTTACTTAGAAAAAACCTTAGTAAACTTACATTACTATTTCCTGCGCCAGTTTTTTTTATTCCAGCTATTCGCAAACTTAATGAATAAATCGATGATGATTGACAGGGTAATAGGCGTCTTGCAAGTAAATACAGTAAACATAGAGGTACGATTAAATTACAAGGCATCTTATGCAGATGAGCAGTCATTGTTAAAAACCGCGAATGCTTATAGGCAAACCCTAAATAGTTAGTTGTTTCCGTTTCACAGGAAGCATATAGAGAAAATCAGTCATGTCATTTGAGTTGTATTTAGTTTTGTTTTTTGTTGTGTCATTTTTCTTAACCGGCGCACTACGTGTGTATGCATTAAAGAAAAATGTCATGGATATCCCTAATGAGCGGAGTTCTCATGCAGTGCCTACCCCACGAGGTGGAGGAGTTTCTGTTGTAATTACTTTTCTTTGCGGGTTAGTTTTGGTTGGACTATTGGGATACGTTTCAACAGAAATCACTACTCTCCTTTTTACCGCAGGCCTAATGGTTGCATTAGTCGGTTGGTTTGATGATCATGGACACGTTAGTGCGAAATGGCGCTTACTTGTTCACTTTCTTGCCGCCTTTATTGTTGTTTATGCATGTGATGGTTTGCCGGTATTGTCTTTTATGGGCTGGGATTTGAGTTTAGGCTGGGCAGGTCACTTTCTTACAGGGATAGCTTTGGTATGGATTTTGAATTTATATAATTTTATGGATGGCATTGATGGTCTAGCCGGCGGCCAATCTGTTATTTCGACTTCAGTAATGGGTGTTTTACTTTTTTTTGTTTATGACCAGCCAGGTTTTGCCAATTTGCATTGGCTATTTGCCGCTTGTAGTTTAGGCTTCCTTTTATGGAATTTCCCTATTGCCAAGATTTTCATGGGAGATGCTGGAAGCGGCTTTATAGGTATTATGTTAGGTGCTTTTTTACTAATATCCAGCCATGTAGATCAAAGTCTGTTTTGGGCCTGGCTGATTATGTTAGCTGTGTTCATCACTGATGCCTCTTATACTTTGATCGTACGATTCCTTCGCGGTGAGAAAATTCACGATGCACATTGTAATCATGCCTATCAACATGCAACTAGAAAACTTAAAAGCCATAAAATAGTTACCCTTTCAGTTTATGTTATTAATATTGTTTGGCTTGCACCCATTGCTTTATCCGTCTCAATGTATAAAATTGACGGTCTGCTTGGCTTGATTATAGCTGTTGTGCCTTTGTTGTTTTATTGTCATTTTTTTAAGGCGGGTTCTGCAGCTAGCTTAACCTAGGTTTTCTATCATATTCGCAAGGTTAAGAGCTTGCATGGATGCAGTAAATGCTTGATTATTTTCTACAATTAACTCGATTTAAAAAACGTCTAATTTCATTAATAGTAGATGCAGTCTTAATAGGTTTCAGTTTTTGGCTAAGCTATTGGATTAGACTCGGCGATCTCACTCCTACATCAAGCCTTATCCATTGGTCGCTCTTGCTTTTTATTACTCCTTTTACGTTGTTTTGCTTTATGCGTTTGGGCCTCTATCGTGCTGTTTTACGTTATGTTAGTTTCAGGGTATTGCTTACTGTCCTCGCCGGCGTTTTATTTTCAACCTT
>JALJPA010000062.1 GCA_022969215.1 Colwellia sp.
AATATCGTCACCTGCCTTATATTGGTAAAGTTATTCCTGAAGAATAAACGGCTTTACTGACAAATATTATGTATAAAAAATCCGACACTAGGTCGGATTTTTTGTTTAAACCTTAACGAACATTAGCTTATTTCAACGTATTAACGACTTGAACGTTTATGCTTCATAGCGGAAAACTTTTCCAGCTGCTCTTTGGTCAAGACACTCTTCATGGCAAATTTACTTTTTGCTTTCACTAATGCCATCGCGGTAAAGACATCTTGATTACTGGCATGTAATTGACTAAAAGCTTGCTCATCAAAGGTCTCTGCAGACATTAATGTTTTAACTTGCTGACGAAAAGCTTCCATTGCTGGTTTTAATGCTTGCATCTGCACTTTAGCTTCACTTTTAAGTGCTTTAATATCTGCTTGCTGAGTTTCTGATAAATCCAGTTTACGAGTCAGCTTGGCGAATTTTTTTTCACTCATTTGCTGATAGCTTCTATCGCCACCTTTATGATGGTTATGATTGCTATCGTTACCAGCAAGGCTAATGGGCGATAACACCAAAGCTGAACAAAGTGACGTAGCAATGGCAATGCTTTTAAGGCTAGTTTTCATTTGATATTTCCTTGTTAGGTATTTTTAACCCTTTTAGCAAAGAGTTAAGTTAACTTCAATTAAGTTGTTTTAAGTTGTCGTAAGTTCAGCTTTAGTATATCGAGGTGTTTTGCAAAGCAGTGCAAGGCTGTGTAAAGCTATGTAAAGTTATGTTCTGCGTCGCTAAGATCACGTAAACTAATTGCTAGGAAACCAATGAAAACTTAGGCAGTCATGCCCCTTATTAATAAAAGCAGTACTCATATGACCCAAGCTATAACTCAAGCTAAACACATTTTATTGATAGATGATGATAAAGAACTTGCCGAGTTACTTACCGAGTACCTCGCCTGTGAAAACATTAAAGTAACCTCTTGTTTAGATGGTGCTAGTGGCTTAGCAAAAGCGTTTGATGATTGTTTTGATCTGATACTACTTGATGTCATGATGCCGGTACTCAATGGTTTTGAAGTGTTAAAAGCACTGGGCGGCAGCCATAAAACGCCTATTCTAATGCTAACGGCTAGGGGTGATGATAATGATAAGATATTAGGGCTAGAATTAGGCGCCGATGATTACCTAGCAAAACCCTTCAAACATAGGGAGTTATTAGCGCGTATTAACGCCATTTTTAGACGCATCTCCATTGTCAAAAGCCAGAGTACTACCGATCTAAAGGTGCCGGCAGAACAACTTATTGTTAATCAGATTAGGGTAAACCAGGCGACCCGTGAAATATTTTGTCAAAAGACCTTACTCGAATTAACCGGTACTGAATATTTAGTGCTGGTTTATATGCTGGAGCATCACGGTCAAATTATCAGTAAAGCTGAAATATCTGAGCAAGTACTGCAACGTAAACTAAGTCCCTATGATAGAACCGTTGATGTACATGTGGGCAATGTCCGTAGAAAGTTACTCGCTATAGACCCAATAGACAAGATGAAAACAGTGCGAGGTGCAGGTTATGTCTTTTTACAAGGAGAACAGTAACCGTGCTAAAACCAAATAAATGGCAGAAAAAATTTGCCTTAGGTATTAGCCTAAAGCTATTTCTCGCTTTTTGGGTAGTGATACTCACCTCAGTGCTGATTAGTTACTTAGTCACCATGCAATTTAGACATAGCCCAAGCCAAGAACAGGCTAATCCACAGCAACTGAAATTATTAACACTTTATCAGCAAAGACTAGCAGGTAAAACACAAGTAAAACTTAAAGCATTACAACACAGATTCCACCGAAAACATGACCAGTATTTAATAATAAAAAAAATAGCGACAAACAAGGTTTATGCGCCGAGAAATCGCGGCTGGTCACAAGTAAAAGACTATTTAAAAAGGCACCCTCTTAATAACCCAGTGACTATTGATTTTGATTTTACTAAGGTTACCTCTTCTCAGCCCATAGTAGTTAATGGTGAACAGTTGCAACTGTTTATAGCCAATGAATTACACAGAAGACGTTTAGTGAGTTTAGTCTACCAATTACCTATTGCCTTACGTCTTTTTTTCTTATTAATCATTAGTTTTTTATTTTGCTGGTTATTAGCTAAAAGCTTTACTAAGCCTTTAATAGCACTTCAAAAAGCCAGTAAAGAGTTAGGTGAAGGTAAGTTGGCAACCCGTATAACAAAATTTGACCAACGCTCCGACGAGTTTGGCGATCTAGCGCGCAGTTTTAACCAAATGGCCAAGCAATTAGAAAGCAATATTAGCGCGCATCAGCGTTTGTTAGCTGATGTTTCCCATGAACTCAGGTCGCCATTAACTCGTCTACAGTTAGCCGTCGCTTTAGCGGAAAAAAACATGGGTAATAACGTTGAGCAACAGAAGCATTTAAACCGCTGTGAAAAGGAAGTCGATCGTTTAGATGAAATGATTACCGATGTACTGACTCTTTCAAGACTAGAGCATAGCCATAATACATTTACTGTCGAAGAGATCGAATTACAAGGGTTGGTTACACACGTTGTTAATGACTGCCAATACTTTGCTACGAGTAAGGGGGTCACCATAGCGTTACAAGGGAAAGTTAGCGGTTTTATTTTAGCCGATAGTAAACTACTCGCCAGTGCTATCAGCAATATAGTTAATAACGCGGTGAAATATTCGCCCGCTCAGCAAGTAGTGACTATTGAATTAAGCCAGCAATATGAGCAAGTAATTATAAGTGTTGCTGATCATGGTCCTGGTGTGCCAAATGAAATGATAACAAAGCTTTTCACGCCATTTTTTCGTGTTGCCGATGGCAGAGAGCGCAGTAGCGGTGGTACAGGTTTAGGCCTTGCCATAGCCCAACAAGCTATCCAATTACATCATGGTGAGATATACGCAGAAAATCAGGCTGAAAGCGGCTTAAAGGTAACAATAATTCTTCCCTCGTCAAAGAAAGAGCATTGACTCAACACTTAGCGTTAACGTTAACTTTATTAATTAACTAACAAACTAACAAAAAGGATGAATAAGCATCCTTTTTTTTACCTAGAATAAACTACTAAAACCGTTGTTTACAGGGTCTTTACTTACATTAATAAAACTCAAAATATCCAATAAATACCCCTTGAATATATATTTCACTAGATTTGGCCGCTGATTACGACCACTCATACATCGAATATGTTCATTGAATTGTCGGTTAGTACCACATTGCGGACTAAATTATTGGCACAATCACCTCCACTTTATGTCAACTATCTTCAGTCATAGCTGACATTAGCAGTATTTGTTCTATGGCGCTTTCGCCCCCAAAGCGTGTTACAAATTATCAATTAAAGGGAATAACAACCTAGTCACTACATCCATTTATCGGCTCTATTAGATACCTATAGCCCTATATTTTATTGTTTTAATTTTATTTGAAATTTATTGCGAAAATAAAGTAATATAGTCGCAGAATAATACGAAAATATCCCTTAGGTCACCTATAACTTTAAATCATGACGTTTAAAAAAAATTATATGCCGAATACAAATATCCAAGTTAGTGAGCTTGGTTTAGGTGCGGGTCCAATTGGAAACCTTTATCAACAAATGACGGATGAAGAAGCTTATAATACAATTTGCCTTTCATTACAGTCTGGGATGAATTTGATTGATACCGCCCCTTATTATGGCATGGGGTTAAGCGAAAGAAGAATTGGAGATGGTACAAGAACAGTCTCCCACTCTGACTATGTACTATCGACAAAAGTTGGTCGGTTGCTAATTCCAAGTGAAAAAGTCTCGAATATTGATAATTACTGCAACCCAATGCCTTTTGAGCCAAAATTTGATTATTCTTATGATGGTATTATGCGCTCTTTCGAAGATAGTATTCAAAGGTTAGGACACTCAAAAATAGATATCCTTTATATACATGACATTGACAAAATCACACATGGCGAAGAATACGAATATCATTTTAGAATGGCGATGAATGGTGGTTATAAAGCATTAGATGAACTACGTTCAAGTGGCTTAGTTCAAGCGATAGGTCTTGGCGTAAACGATTATCAGGTATGTGAAGAAGCGATGAAATATGGAGACTTCAATTGTTTCCTTATAGCTGGAAGATACACATTGCTTGAACAAGGGGCTTTGCAAACTTTTCTCCCTAAGTGCGAAAGTAAGAACATTTCAGTCATTGTCGGAGGCCCATATAACTCAGGTATTCTTGCTACAGGGGTGAAAGACTCAAATAGACCACTACATTACAACTATAAAAAACCACCTGCATCAGTTATTGACAAAGTAACCAAACTGGAAAATATTTGTGACGACTTTTCTATCCCTCTAGCCGCAGCTGCACTACAATTTCCGCTTGCACATCCTGCAATTATCAGTGTTGTTGTTGGTTTGAATTCTGTCTCCCAAGTAGAAAGTACTATAGCTAACTACCAAGCAATTATCCCGAAAGAGTTTTGGCAAACTCTGAAGGATAATTGCCTGATACTTGAAAACGCCCCAACGCCAGACTGATGTGAATTTATCTAGATTAAGGGGATTGAATGATTAACTACGGCGTATTAATAAGAGTGCTCGGTTAATTATATTTTCTGTTGTAAAACCAAAATGCTTTAACAAGTCCTTTCCTGGTGCTGATTCTCCAAAAGTAGACATACCAATTACATCCCCTTCAAGCCCTACATATTTCGCCCAATAGTCCTTATGAGCCGCTTCGATTGCTAATCTTTTTGTTATGGATTTTGGAAGAACACGCTCTTTATAACTTTCGTCTTGCTGGTCAAAAACATCCGTCGCAGGCATAGAGACAACGCGTACTGATACACCTTGAAGCGCTAATGAATCAGCGGCCTCAATGGCTATATGCATCTCAGATCCCGTTGCTATAAAGATGACATCCGGTATAGAGACTGTATCTTTAATAATATAGCCACCTTTGGCAATATTACTAACTTGCTCAGGTGTTCTCACTGTTGAAGGCAGCGCTTGTCTACTAAAAATAAGTGAAGTAGGACCGTCTTGACGTTCTACAGCATACTTCCAAGCGACGGCCGTTTCTGTCGCATCACATGGCCGCCAAGTCGACATATTAGGTGTCATTCTAAGATTAGCTAATTGTTCAATTGGCTGATGCGTTGGACCATCCTCTCCTTGCCCAATAGAGTCATGGGTATAAACGAATACATTTTGAATGCCCATTAATGCAGACATACGTACGGCATTACGCGCATATTCCATAAACATCATGAAGGTAGCACCATAGTTAATAAAGCCACCGTGCAACGAAATACCATTCATAATGCCACTCATACCAAATTCTCTTACTCCATAGAAAATATAATTACCTGCAGCGTCATCTTGAATCCCTATTGATTTAGACCACAATGTAAGGTTCGAACCTGCTAAATCAGCCGAACCGCCGAGCAGTTCTGGTAACAGAGCACCGAACTTTTCAATGGTATTTTGAGAGGCTTTACGCGAAGCAATGTTTTCTGCTTTAGCTTGGGTTTCAATAATATATTTATCGGCAATATCACTAAAATTTAGCGGCAACTTTCTGTCGATAACACGACGGGTAAATTCAGTCGCTAATAGAGGATACGCCTTTTCATAATTCGAGAACTTGATATCCCATTCTGCTTCTAACTGTTTACCTTTGGCAGTGCAATCCCACTGTTCTTGTATTTCAACAGGAATTTCAAAAGGTGCATATGGCCAGTTTAGAAACTCACGTGCAGCAGAGATTTCATCATCCCCCAAAGGAGAACCATGACAATCATGACTACCTGATTTATTTGGCGAGCCAAAGCCAATAATCGTTTTACAACATATCAACGTTGGTTTATCTGTTATTGATTTAGCTATTTCTATTGCTTCAGCAATTGCCTCAGGATTATGACCATCGACGTCACTGATTACATGCCAATCGTAAGCTTTAAATCGTGCTGGTGTGTTATCAGTAAACCAACCTTCAACATTGCCATCAATTGATATGCCATTATCATCCCAAAAGGCAATAAGCTTAGCTAATTTTAAAGTACCTGCCAGAGAACAAACCTCATGCGAAATCCCCTCCATCAAGCAGCCATCACCTAAAAAACAATAGGTGTAATGATCTACTATCTCATGACCTGGTTGATTGAACTGTGCTGCTAAGGTTTTCTCAGCAATCGCCATACCTACAGCATTTGATAGTCCGGCGCCTAAAGGCCCAGTAGTAGTTTCGACACCTTTGGTATAACCATACTCAGGATGACCAGGTGTTTTTGAATGTAGCTGCCTAAATTGCTTTAAGTCACTAATAGACAATTCATAACCAGATAAATGGAGCAAAGAATAAATAAGCATAGAACCATGACCATTTGATAAAACAAAGCGGTCTCTATTTACAAAGTCTGGATTGGCGGGATTATGTTGCAAAAAGTCGCCCCATAATACTTCGGCAATATCAGCCATTCCCATTGGAGCACCTGGGTGACCTGATTTTGCTTTTTGCACTGCATCCATACTTAGTGCGCGAATAGCATTCGCACGATCTTGACGTGAAAACATTTACCTTCCTTAAAAATTGACGAATATCTCTGATGAGTAGTTCTTCTTAATATACTTTTTTGTTGGCCTGTTCATTCGATGCAGCCAACGTAAGATAACGCTGGTAACTAATTTTTAAAACGGCAACATTATCTATATTGGGTGTGTAAGTCGTTTCAATTTTCGACGCCAACACCTCTTGAGCACAAGTAACATCAGGGAAAATTTTTGCAGCAACGCTGGCTAATACAACAGAACCTAACGCACAGACTTGCTCTGACTTTAAGACATGTACCGGCATGTTGAACGCATCTGCCATTGTTTGCATTACAAAAGATGATTTTTTGGCTACTCCACCAATAGCGATGACTTCATTTAGCTCAACACCATTCTCTGTTAAGTGCTCTAAAATTAGCTTAGAGCCAAAAACCGTTGACTCAACTAAACTTTTGAACATTTCAGGTGCGGATGTACCTAAATTAAATCCTGTCATAGATCCCTTTAATGTCATATCTACATAAGGACTTCTACGTCCATTCCACCAATCAACAGATACAAGCTCACTCGCGTTAATTTTTTCAGCTTCTTCCGACAAATGTGCAATGAGACTATCTTCTATAAATGAACTTAATTTATAGCTGTCTTGAATAAGCTCCTTATTTTTTAAGTTTTCTATTGGCCACATCAATAAACTTTTAAACCATGCATAAATATCTCCAAAGGCTGATTGTCCTGCCTCTAGCCCGATCATATTTGGAATAATAGATCCAGAAACTTGCCCACCAATACCTGGAATTGCGATATCAATATTGTCCTTAGAAACCACTGCCATATCACATGTTGATGTGCCAATAACTTTAAGTAACGTGCCTGATTTGATGCCTCCACCAACGGCGCCGGCATGTGCATCTAACAAACCGACACTAACAACAACTTCACGTGAAAGTCCCCATTTATCAGCCCACTCTTTACTTAAATATCCGGCAGCTTGATCTGAGGTATATGTATCAACCGCAAAAGTTTCCTTGATACGTGTTAATTCTGGGCTGAGCAATGAAAGGAACTCATCACACGGTAAACCTGACCACTCTTCATGCCACATGGCTTTATGACCCGCAGCACACTGACTTCTTTTCAGGTTACCTGGTGAAGTATCACCAACTAAAACACCAGTCATCCAATCACAATGTTCAACCCATGAACTTGTTTTTTTAATTATTTCTGGAGATTTACCCACCAAATACATTAATTTTGCCCAATACCACTCAGGAGAATAAATACCACCACAATATTTGGTATAATCCACTCCCCCCCATGTTCTACTTAAGTTTGTGATTACCTCTGCTTCTCTTTTTGAGGTGTGATCTTTCCACAAAAAGAACATAGCATCTGGATTTTCCGAAAATTCTTCCGTTAGTGATAACGGTAAACCTTCTGAATTAACAGCGATAGGTGTTGAACCTGTCGTATCAACGCCAATCGCAACAACTGAGCGTCTATCGTTCTCTGACAGAGGGCTTAATAAATCATTAAGTGCCGACTCCATGCCCTCTAGATGATCTAGAGGGTGTTGACGAAACTGACTATTAGCAGCATCACAATATAAACCTTTAGACCACCGAGAATACTTAGATTCAGTTGAGTTAATTTCCTCTCCACTCAGTACGTTGACTAACAAACATCTGACTGAATCGGAACCGAAATCAATACCAATAGACAGTTTAACTTCTTTCATGAGATCCCCTTATCGCTCAATAACTGGCGTGCCAGCTAGTTGCACTTTCATACCTTGGGTTAGTCCCATAGTAGCTAAAGCGGTAGTCACTGCAGCTAAACGCTCTTCTGGTACATAGGCGACAGTAATATGATTACTTTGATGTCCTGCCATAAGTTCATCACGATTAATTCCATCAAGTGTCACATTCATTAATGGCCAAACTGGTGTTGTAGAATCTAATCGTCTTTGATACTCAGTTTCAGGTAACTCAAATGCTTCACCTGTGCCGACATGTAAATAAACATCTAAGCCAACATAATGTGCTCTTGCCCAGATAAACATGCCCTTTTTACATTGTCCTGAAATTGTTGAACCACCTTTTTGAAAATACATTGCAGGTTGACGATGACCAATAGCTCCCTTAATTCCACCTTTTAAATGCTCAAAAGGTACGTTACCTGAAATTTCAAAGTCCCAATAAAAGGTATCTTCAAATTCTGATCCCCAACGAATATCATGCAAAGTGGTTTCAGCAGGTAAATTCATCGACTCAAGAATTCGAAATAGCATCATTTGCGGAATAGCTGTGCCCATGTCAACTTCATTAATACAAGGAATTGGTTTACCTGGTGCTATTATTTCACCATCAACATCGGGTATAGGAAAACGAATTGAAGAGCCAATTGCCCCTTCAGCAAAATCTGATGCTGCACAAATATCTTTTAGGCCCTGTTGGTATTGAACTCCAACACAAGATAAGCCAAAACGCTTATAAACACGCGCCATAGCAATA
The DNA here is from genome assembly GCA_022969215.1 of Colwellia sp. Classification (GTDB taxonomy): domain Bacteria; phylum Pseudomonadota; class Gammaproteobacteria; order Enterobacterales; family Alteromonadaceae; genus Colwellia. The sequence goes on from JALJPA010000062.1 coordinate 9,063, forward strand.
AGCATTGCACACTGCTCAAGTACTTGTTCTGTTGTTAATTCAGTTTTATCATCAGTACCAAATCTAAAGTCCATGCCTTGATCAATATAAAACTGTAAACACTCTTCTCTAAGGCTTTGGGATACTAAACTCATTTCATACACGAGCATTGATTGAGAAAGACTTTCGAGTGGCATACCAATACGACATAGTGATTCTTGCGGAAAAACACCATTTATCATGCCCATACAGAAACTATCAAAAAGCCCCATTATTTCTTTGTTTTCTAAGACCCATTCACCTAAATATTTACCTAACTTGCCAGCCTCAGTATTAAATAAGGTAGAGTTGTTAGATTGTTCTACAAGGTATGATGTATCGTGAATGATTTCACCCGTTTCAAACCATTGACTCAAGCCAGTGTAAAAGAAATCATCATCAAAATTTGCAGACCAGAGGCGAGAATGTTTACGCTGTAAACTAGTTAATGACCCCCCTAAGTTCAGTGCACCAACCAGTCCAGGCCAAGTGCCATCGAAATTGGCTAAAATCAAGATAGGACCTTTGTGTTCAACTAAAGATGGCGCTATATGATGGGAGTATTCCCAAGACGTTAACAACACTATTACCGGTAAATCGGCAGGTATTTTCGCAAATACATCTGAGCCTTTTCGTTGCCCATCAATAAAACCATGACCAATACTTTCATCGAAGTCATGTGCTCTTAGCAACTTTTTGCCCATTTTTTCAAATAAAACAGTAGCAAGCTTTTCTTCGAACTCTTCTTGCACTGACCAGCACGCTAAGTTTGCTGAATCTCTTAAATCACCATTAGTAAGAACCAGAACCTCATTTTCTTTAACTTCGATCTTATCTTTTTTCTTCGGAAGGTTTATTTCAGTATTAAAATTCAATTCAGTGGGCATATTCATAATTTCTCCTGCGGCTTCTTGTAATAGTTAATATTCAATAGTTTCAAAATACCAAACATCAACCCCTGTGAATTTAAATATAAATTGTGTTTTCATATTTATATTTACATGCTAGCATTGAATTCATATAAAAAACAAGGTTTCAAATAAAAACAACTGAATTGCTTTTATAAAGCACTGGCTTCATAATGTATTCTAAATTTAACCCTTTAACTTAAGGCTCTATCTGAAAGTTAAGGCAATGAATAAGCTGATTAAATTTTGTTACTGTAAAAAGTGACTGAATAAAGCTTTCTTAGGGAAATATTATGGAAAAAGATAAAAAGCGCACTTATCAAGCACCAGCGTTAGTAAAAGGATTAGAAATCTTAGAATTACTCGCGGAGGCTAGAACACCACTGTCTTTGACTCAAATAACAGAGCGCTTAGGTAAAGGTAAAGGTGAGCTATTTAGAATGGCTGCTGTTTTGGAAGAGAGAGGTTATTTAGCCAAGAAAGACGGTTCTGATAATTTAAACCTTACCAGTAAGTTATTTGAATTAGGAATTAGTGTTCCACCAATAGGAACACTCATTGAAGCGGCATTTCCCATTATGCACAAACTTTCAATGACGATAATGCAAGCCTGTCATATAGCAGTACCTAATAAAGATAATATGGTGGTAATTGCCAGTATTGAAAGTCCATCAAGTGTAGGTATGTCCGTAAAATCAGGGCATATAATGAAACTTTATGAATCTGGTTCAGGTTTACTTTTTCTGTCCAAAATGTCAGAAGAAAAAAGAAATGAAATGTATGTAAATTTTCAGAAACTTAATGAAAAATTCGATGAAGAAAAGTGCAAGTTATCGGTTGAAAAAATAAATAGTAAAGGTAATGCAAGAGTAGACAGCCCAATTACTAATTGCCTTGTCGACATTTCATTCCCAATTTTATTACCCGAAACAGATCATGTTGTAGCTTGTATTACTGTGCCTTTCCTTAAAGGTAGCAATACAATTATGACGATTATTGAAGCAGAAAAGCATGTAAAAAAAGCCGCCGAAGAGCTGTCAGAACTTAGCAGGAATTACGCTGGTTTTTAACTCTCTTTTGGTGGCATATTGAACAGTTTACTCTAGGTCCACTAGATGTTCTGTTCTTATATTCACTAAAGGAGAATAGTATGAAAAATTCACTAGAACGATTGAGTCAAATGTCCACTGTAGTTGCTGACACAGGAGATATTGAAGCAATTAAACGGTTTTCACCTGAAGACGCCACCACAAACCCTTCACTGTTATATAAAGCTGCACAGTTAGCTGTATATGAGCCCTTGCTTTTAAAGTCCCTTAAATGGGCACAACAGCAAAGCGATAATAGTGAAGTACAAGTTGACATGGCTTGTGACAAACTTGCTGTACTCATTGGCAAAGAGATATCACACGTTGTACCTGGAAGAGTTTCAACTGAAGTAGATGCGAGATTATCCTTTAATACTCAGGCAAGTATTAATAAAGCATTATCTCTTATAGAAATGTATGAAGAGATAGGCGTAAAACGCGACAGAGTACTTATTAAACTAGCTGCTACGTGGGAAGGGATAAAAGCAGCAGAAGTACTAGAGCAGCAAAATATTCAATGTAACCTTACTTTATTATTTAATTTTACACAGGCTCGTGCATGCGCTGAAGCCAATGTTTTCCTTATTTCTCCTTTTGTCGGACGAATCTATGATTGGTTCAAAAAAGATAGAAATGTTGAGCATATTGATATTAAAGAAGATCCAGGCGTAAATTCTGTTATTCAAATCTATAATTATTACAAATCTAAAAACTACCCCACCGTTGTAATGGCCGCAAGCTTTAGAACATTCGAACAGGTTTTAGCTTTATCCGGCTGTGATCGACTTACCATTAGTCCTGATATTTTAGCGCAGCTAGAATCACAACAAATAGAGTTTCCTCAAGTTTTAAATTTTGAAGGTGAAGCAGCGCCTCAAGAAGATAAACTTAATGAAAGCCAGTTTCGATGGGCGCTTAACCAAGATGCCATGGCGACGGAAAAACTAGCCGAAGGCATCCGGTCATTTGCAGCGGATCAGAAGAAGTTAGAATCTCTTCTAAGAGCAAGACTCTAGCAAGCGCATTCTTTTCTAAAATTATATTTGTCGTCAGACAATTACATTTATCATTATAAATAAGGTACTGCCATTTTTGTATTATGGCAGTCAATTGGTATCAATGAAAAATAAAACAGATTCTATAAAACACAGTTCCGCATGGCACAATGTTGCTGCTCACGCTAGCAAAATGAAAGACATTCATATGTCTGACTTATTCGATAGGGATCCGAGTCGGTTTGATAATTTTTCTATAAAATTAAAACCTTTTTTGTTGGATTATTCAAAAAATTTAATAACCCATGAAACAATGTCACTCTTAGCAACGTTAGCTAAAGCTTCTAAAATTGAACAGTGGCGAAATAAAATGTTTGCCGGGGAGAGAATAAACAGCACAGAAAATAGAGCGGTACTTCACACGGCCCTGCGTAATCGCAGCTCTAAGCCTTTACATATTGATGGTATAAACATAACAGAAGAAATACAAAATTCACTAAATAAAATGAAGTTATTCAGTGATAGAATTCGACAAGGCTTATGGAAAGGTTATTCTGGTAAACGAATTACCGACGTTGTTAATATTGGTGTTGGCGGCTCAAATTTGGGGCCACAAATGGTCACAGAGGCATTAAAACAATACAGTGATAATAGCGTCAATGTTCATTATGTTTCGAATGTTGATGGCACTCAGATAGCGAATATATTAAGGCCACTTAATCCTGAAAATGTACTTTTTATCATTTCCAGTAAAACGTTTACTACAACAGAAACGATGACCAATGCGAATACCGCAATGAAATGGTTAACAGCTTCTTCATTTGACCAATCAGCTATAGCGAAACATTTTGTTGCAGTTTCGGCAAACAAAGAGAATGCGATTTCTTTTGGTATTGATAAAGACAATATCTTCGATATGTGGGATTGGGTTGGCGGTAGATTCTCATTATGGTCAGCCATTGGTTTACCCATTGCCATTGATTTAGGTTTTGAGCGTTTCATCGAGTTACTTGAAGGTGCACATGAGCTAGATCAGCATTTTTGTAATGCACCAATTCAAGAGAATGCACCAATAATTTTGGCGCTACTAAGTATTTGGAACTGCACATTTCTCGGGGCACAATCTCAAGCAATTTTGCCCTATGACCAATCTCTTCATATGTTATCAGCTTATATGCAGCAAGCTGAAATGGAGAGTAATGGTAAATCAGTCAACTGGGATGGTGTTGATATAGATTACAATACAGTCCCTTCTATCTGGGGAGGCCTTGGTATTGATGGACAACATGCCTTTTATCAATACCTTCATCAAAGCAGCAATGTAGTCCCCGCTGATTTTATTGGTTCAAAAAAGAGCATTACCCCCGTGCAAGATCACCATGAGACTTTAATGGCTAATTTCTTCGCTCAAACTCAAGCCCTGATGCAAGGGGTTAATGAACAGCAAGTTAGAGAGGATTTAAAGGCTAAGGGCCGTACAGAAGAATATATTGATAAGATTGCGCCACACAAAGTCCATAAAGGAAATAGGCCAACCAATACCATATTGATGCAACAAATTTCTCCACGAACACTCGGTAGCTTAATTGCGCTGTATGAAAACAAAATTTTTGTGCAAGGCATTATTTTACAGATATGTTCATTCGATCAGTGGGGGGTGGAATTGGGAAAAGGACTAGCAAATAAAATTCAAAAAGAGCTTAAGATGGGGACTCTGAACGATAGTCACGACAGTTCTACTAAAGGTTTAATCAGTTGTTATATGGAACAATAGCCGCTATTTCGATTATGAAAAAGGGATTGTGTTATGAACACAATCCCTTTTCAACGTTTAATACTGTTATTAATTACTATAATAAAAAGACTCAATAAGCCTACTTAAATTACTTTATTACACCCTTTTTCAATAATATATTGCCATACAAGCGCCGTTCTCCAGTACTAACAACTAAATAAGCTTGCTCGACACGACGATAAAACTCGAATCGCTCTATGCTAGCATTGGTACTTTCTCCTTCACCGGCAGTAGTTATTATGTCCTGAAACTCTTCGGTAATTGCAGCAAAACTATCACCCTCACCTACTTCCATTATTGAACTTGGTTTTTCGACATATTGATCTAATGGCAATACTGACATAATACTTGTTAACGCTTCGGTTGCAGAAACACCATCCAAACGTACTAACCGTTGTGCGCAACGACTCGCTGGAAAATTAGCATCAACGATAGCCACTTCATCACCGTGCCCCATTGCACTCAAATGCATAAGCAGTTCAGGGCCAAGTAAAGGGTCGATATTTTTTAGCATTAAAATTCCTTAATTTATTTCTAATTGGTCACCATGAGCTAACTCATGAAACGGTTTAGTGGGTAGTATTTGATAATCGAGATAAATTCGATACTGAAACACCTAAGCCATTAAAACTATTCATTAAAAAAGTCTCTATAGTGATTCCTTTTAAGCTTCAGCTCTTAAATCTTGTAAAAGCAATGCATTTTCTTCAACGGTTTTACCATCAAGTTTCATTTGATGAATAATCACGGCAGTAATTACAAATCCAACAGCAGGTATGAGTGTAAAAATTGTTAAAATTCCAGACACCGTTTCCTGAGATTGTTCAACACCACCACTTTGATATCCATAGACAGATAATAAGTATGTTGCCGATGCGCCACCTATGGCTAAACCTACTTTCAAAGAAAATAATGTGAACGACGAAATTAAACCATCAAGTCTACGTTTATTCTTCAGTTCACCGTAATCAGTGACTTCAGCCATCGTTGAGAAAATTAGCGGAGCCATCATTTGATTAAAGAATCCAACAAAAAATTGAGTAATTAAAATTACTACGATTTGGCTTGGATAAATAAAATAAGTTCCAAATGAGAGTACTGCACTTATCATGCATAATAAAACCCACGCCCTTTTTTTACACATTACTTTTGTTAAACGATTTGCAAAAGCACTACCAAACATACCTCCAATCATCCACAAAGATAAAAACAGAGAAACCATAGTTGCGGCATTATCGGCATAATAAGTAAGATAATATATCCCACTAGTCGCTTTAATCGTTTGAGCAGACACAAGAACCAGTACGGCTAATCCTAATAAGCGCCATTGATCATTTTTGAAGACTTGCTTTATATCACTTTTGAAATCACTTGGCCCGGTATTAACCGGTTTGACACGTTCTGTTGTTGAAGAAAAACAAATTATGAATAGTATGACGGATAGCACTGCCATCACCATCATAGCTTGTTGATATCCTAATGCTTTATCACCATCCCCCAGTATATCCGCTAATGGTAATACACATGCTGTAATGATTAATCCTCCCCCTGTTGCGGCAACAAATCGATAAGAATTTAAAGATATTCTCTCTTTGGGATCCGCCGTCATAACACTGCCTAGGGCAAAATAAGGAATATTAGTCGCAGTAAAAAGTATCATCAACACTGCATAGGTGACATAAGCGTAAATGGTTTTCCCTTCCATTCCGAGATCTGGAACGGTAAAAACGAGCACAGATGCAACAGCATAAGGTATACATAGAAATAAAAGGAATGGGCGATATTTACCCCAACGAGAGTTGTTTCTATCAACCCAAGCCCCCATTAGAGGATCTGTTACCGCATCAAATATTCTAACGAAAAGAAATATTGCGGTAACAGTGGCTGCGTCTAAGCCATATACATCGGTATAATAAAACGCCAGCAACAACACTACTGATTGATAAACAAAATTACCCGCCATGTCACCAAGGCTAAAGCCTATTTTTTCTTTAGTACTTAATTTGATATCCATAAATTCTCTTTACTGCATTATTGAAGAGTAGTGTCTTAGAAACTTTATATTTACATTGTCAATATATAGAAATACCCACCTAAGTGATTTTTCTCGATTTACTCAAAAGGATAAAGTTTATTTCAATTTATTATAATTTCGTCTTATTCAAATAGAGTAAGAAACGTTCAACAATTAATAAGTTTCCCTCCTTCATTTTTTAGGTTAAAAGCTCTGCAGTACACTATTTACAGAGCTTCATTACGTTGACTTAGATAACTAATTAATTTCTAACAAGTCCCGGTGAGCTAACTCTGGGAAAGGCTTGGTCGGTAATGTTTGATACCAAAAAGAAACCGAGGAAATATCATCCTGAAGCGGTAAATAACGACGTTGAGACTCATCTCCACCCCAATTACCGTAATCTCTCCAGCCAAGCGCCTGAATATTTACTGAAATTTTGTTTTCAAATCTAATCGGATCAGGAATATGCCAACGATACATACCAAATCTTTGTTGTGAACGGTATACACCGTCAGGGCGTTGAATTTCAGATAAGCCCGCATAAGCAGTAGTATATTCGGTATAAGCTGTGGGTTTATCTGGAGCAAGGATACTTAAATCAAAGTTATAAGCACCCAAGAAATAGTCTTCTGTGCCGGTACCACAAATGGTTGGAAATTCATCGTCATCATCAATAAAGAATTTAATTTCACCTTCGCCCCACCAACCGTTATTATTTACACCCCAGGTCATATAAGTGCCAACATATTGTCCTTGCCCTTCCACACCATCCAATAAGGTATGTAGGCCTTTATAAGGCACGGGGTTAGTACGCCTGAATTGCGCATGAAAGTAGGCACAATTATCTGGAACTTCGGTTTCTGTATAGTTAATTTGATAATACAAAATAACCGGCTGAATCGGATCTCTATTTTCTATGGTAATTCGCGCATTTTTTTTGTAAGGCATTTCCCAAAAACAATTAAATGCTAGCCCAGGATTGACTGAAACGACTAATGAATCAACATGGGCATAATCACCTAAACCACAGGCAAAGAAATCCCCCAAGGGAACTTCAACCGAAGGTGTTTCCTGATCGTCCCAATACATACGCAAGATAAGATCACGTTGCTTAACGCCAAAAGAAGTCATCCAAATTTGCTGAATCGCTCCCGCTGTTTTTATGTTCGCTAACTCAAACGTAGAGTTTTTTGCAATTTCAATTGAAGGGGACATTTTCCAACCTTGCCCCAAATCTCGGCCTGGTCCCGTCCCCGTCCCCTCAGTTGCCATACCACCTTTACCGGCTTCGCCAGTAAAGTTTTCAGCGGAAATTGATCGGGTTTTAGCGTGTGATAGTCTAGATAAGTTCGAAACAGAAACGCCCAAACCATTAAAGTTACTCATTGTAAAAACCTCTATAATTATTCATGAAAACTAACCTTTTATGCTTCAGCTCTTAAATTTTGTAAAAGCATCTCATTTTGTTCAACCGTTTTTTTATCAAGTTTCATTTGATGGATAATCACACCAGTAATAACAAAGCCAATAGCAGGTACGAGTGTAAAAATAGTTAAAATTCCAGATATGGTCTCTTCAGACTGTGCAACTCCACCACTTTGATATCCATAAACAGACAATAGATAGGTTGCCGATGCGCCACCAATTGCTACACCGACCTTTAATGAAGACAAAGTAAAAGATGCTATCACTGCATCTTGTCGATTTTTGTTTTTAAGCTCGCCATAATCCGTAACCTCGGCCATAAATGAAGTGATTAACGGAGCCATCATTTGATTGAAAAAACCGACAAAAAATTGAATGATAAATATTAAATAAAATGCACTGGCTGCTACAAAGTAGGTAAACACCGAAAGTAATGCACTTATCAGACACAATAAAACCCATGCATTTTTTTTGCACATAACGAGAGTCAATTTATTCGCAAACGCGCTCCCCAACATACCTCCAATCATCCATATAGATAAAAACCATGCAACCATAGTTTTTGCATCTTCTGCATAATAAGTTATATAGTAAATTGCACTAGTTGCTTTAACTGTTTGGGCTGAAACAAGAACAAGAACCGCTAACCCTAACAAACGCCATTGATCATTTTTTAATACTTGTTTGACATTACTAATAAAACCACAATTATCTTTATTAATTGGTTTGACACGTTCTGTAGTTGATGAAAAACAAATTATAAAAAGCACAACAGATAATACCGCCATCACTATCATAGCCTGTTGATATCCCAATGCTTTATCACCATCCCCCAAAACATCCGCTAATGGTAATACACATGCAGTAATGATTAGCCCGCCACCTGTTGCGGCAACAAATCGATAAGAATTGAGAGATACCCGCTCTTTTACAGACGATGTCATAACACTGCCTAAAGCAAAATAAGGAATATTAGTTGCAGTAAACAAAAGCATTAGTAATGCATATGTGACGTATGCATAAATGGTTTTACCTTCAATGCCTAAATCAGGCACGGTAAAAACAAGTACGGAGACGATGGCATATGGAACACATAAAAATAACAAGAATGGTCTATATTTCCCCCAGCGCGAGTTGTTTCTATCTATCAAAACTCCCATGATAGGATCTGTTACCGCATCAAAAATTCTCACAAAAATAAAGATGCTAGTAACCGTTACGGCATCCAAACCAAATACATCTGTATAATAAAACGCCAGTAATAACACGACTGATTGATAGACAAAGTTACCAGCCATGTCGCCAAGGCTAAAACCAACTTTCTCTTTGGTGCTTAATTTATGTCCCATAAAACCTCTTTTAATAAAAATTTAAAGAAGCTCTTAAGAAATCCTTAAGAGCCGGGTATATTAAGATTCAAATTAATAGCCGAATACTTGCACCTCAGCTAAGGAAAGTACGTTTGCACCCGTTATCGCAGTATTAGATAACTGGATACGAACATAACGACCGGTTCTGCTTATCGCTACATCAGTAGTCGTTCCTGCTGTACCACTATTATGGGAGTCTAATACCTCTGTTTGAGCTTGCAAATTAGCCACCGTCGTACCTGAAAATGGGACATCAGATACAAATACGTGAAAATCACTTAAGCGGTTAGCACAACAGTCTGTGCGGTTCCATATTTTTAGGTTTTCAATAGTCTTTACGCTACCTAAATCTAATGTCCACGACGGCTGACTGCCTAAATCAGTATGAGTTACTTCTCCAGCGCCCCAATTACCATTTGTAATACCATCTATTGCTAGCGCTGCACCATAACCGGACCAAGTACTAGATTGAGTCGCTGTACCACTAGGAGCTATATTCATCGAAATATTTGTGCCATATACCTCAACTTCGGCTAAAGAAAGAACATTTTCCCCATCCGTTACGGTATTAGCTAACTGAACACGGACATAGCGCCCTGTTCTAGTAATTTTCATATCAGTAGTTGTACCTGCAGTGCCACTGTTATATGAATCTAAAACGCCACTTTGCGCTTGAGAAGTAGCGATTGAAGATCCTGTGAATGGTGTATCAGATACAAAGACATGAAAATTAACTAATCGACTTGAACAGCAGTCTGTACGGTTCCACAACCGGATAGTATCGATATTTTTAACTGCGCCTAAATCTAGTGTCCAAGATGGTTGGCTGCCTTTATCTGTATGTGTTACCGAGCCTGCCCCCCAATTACCGTCCGTATTGCCATCAATTGCTTTATTCGCGTTATAGGTAGAATAAGTGGTCGATTGAGTGGCTGTACCATCGGTAGCTAGGTTTGTACCTAAAGAGACATTACCTGTAAGCTTAAAGCGTAAAATGCCGAAATCTTGTCCATTAGAATTTAAAATGTTAATTCGAACATAACGGGCAGAGGGACTACCACTAACGAGCAGATCATTTATGCCTTGCGTCGTTGTTAGAGACGTTGTGTTATTAATATTCGAACCATTATAACCACCATTGGTGTAAAAAATTTGCTTAGTCCAAGTTGTAGCATCGTCTGATGTTTGTATTTGAAAAACAATACCTGAACGGTTGTAGTTAAAGCTGCCATCACCATTAACCTTACCAAATGCAATTCCTATACGATCTATTCGAGAACGCCCTTCTAGGTCAACTTGCCACCAACCTGATGTATTACCAACCCCAGCATCCCAAAATGTCATTGAGTTGCCGTCAATTGCTTTACTTGCATGACTAGCGTTAACTAATGCGGACGCAGTTTTGCCAATTACTTGCCCCTGTGCAGGTGGTATTGCCAGAGCAACAGGAGTAAGAGCAGCAGGCAAGGAGCTAACAATGTCACTTACAGTTCTTGGTGTAACAATTGAACTTTGTTGTCCTGCATTACTTACCAAAGTAGTAGGCATATTAGATAGACTGCCTAAATTAGATCCGTATAGATAATTCCCTGACGATATAACTGGTGTTTGACTAATATTATCTTGTCCAACAGTGTTATAGCTCGTACAGCCATTACAAAAATAACCGTGGTTTGCGATAGAATAAGAGCCATTACCTACAACCTCAGCTCCCCTCGTACCGTTGTCCAAATATATAGCATTTGAGAAACTAGTTCCTCCATGAGGAGAGTTTGCATCGTAAATAAGGTTTTCAATAATACGTGCGCCAGGTGTCGCACCTAAATTATAGATACCTCCTGTGTCACCAATTTTTTTGGTAAAATCATAAATTTTATTGCGGTAAAGTACATTGTTTTTTGAGATGGTTGGGGAATTAAAAGCTTTACCGGTGTTATCATTTGCAAAGGCAAAATTTTCTACATCATAACGCCCCCAGCCCCAGCCAGTTGAAATAGCGCCAGAAGGTAAGTCATGAATTGTATTATTTACAATTACGCTTTGTTCTGTGTAATTGATTTTTAAAGCAACCATATCCCAGTATTCAAGGGCTACATTGCTAATCAAGTTGTTGTCGATAATATTATTCTTAACGGCTAAAGCAGAAGTTGTATGATGCTCTTGCAATGCACCTAACACTATTGCACTACCCGAAATATCAGAGAATGTATTCTTAAAAATAGTATTGTTTTGAGAGCTTTTTCCAAACCGTAGCCCTGTTGCACCCAAGCTTTGAAATGTAGAATTTTTAATAATGATATTAGCGCTATTTTCAAAATGAACATTGCCTTGAGCTTCTTCTAATCCATCAAAAGCATCTTCAATATTAATATAGCGAGGGTCTTTCAATATAGCACCCGATTGAATGCTAACGTAGCCCATATCTGAACTGGGATGTAACCAAGTAGCATACTTAAAAGATAGTCCATCAATAGTGAGGTTTGATACGTTATTCGCATCAATCAATTTTTCAATTTTTGGCAATACTACTGTAACTTTATTGCTACCTATTAATAGTTCTCCAACTTTAGGTTTATAGTAGAGAGTGTTTGTTGAACGATTTAAATACCATTCACCTTCAGAATCTAATAGCTCGAATGCATTTTCTACCCAATCAACATGTGTTGCTGTGCCATCTAAAATAGCATAAGGACCGATTTTAGCTAAATCCCAATACGCCTGTTTCATGGTCGCTTGACCACCTGAAATAGAAGATATTGGTCCTCGGTTCATCTTCCAGCGATATGCTGTGATTATTTCAATATCACTTTGGTTAGTCCAAGCATTTGCACTTGAAGGCGCATAGTATTTCCCAGTACTGCCATTACGGCTCCAGCCTGTTCCATCAATTGATCTCGCTCTCGTTGCTCTTTGACCATTCACATAAAGCTGTCTAGAATTACTGCTTGCTGGAACAGATGCTTGCCAGATCCCATCACCATTAGTGTCGCTCCAGTTTGAAATAACACTACCACCACTAATTACTGGTGATTCACCTGTTGCCGCTTTATATGTGATGGTAAAACCATTTCGACCAGAATCGGAAGAATTTAAAGTAAGAGTAGAATCTAATTCATAAACTCCTTCCTTTAATATAATGTTCATATCTTCAGTCAATGTAGTTATTGTTCGAACTTGGTCTCTTGCTTTTTTCAGTGATTTCCAAGGGGCACTTTCCGTTCCTAATCCAGAGACATCATCACCAGTAGGTGAGACGTAATAATCTGCTGCATAAGTATAATTAGTACAGAAAAGCATACATATTGCCAACGTTAATTTATTAAAATTCATCTTGATACCTTTATTTGGAAAGGCCCTAAAGTATGATTAGAGCCTATATTCATCCTACGAAAACTAATTACCAAAGACTTGAACTTCAGCTAGAGATAATACGTTTTCCCCTGTGACAGCAGTATTTGATAGTTGCACGCGGACGTATCGACCTGTTCTAGTGAGACTTAATCCTGTTGTTGTACCTGCGGTTCCTGCCGTATACAGATTTAAAACCCCTTGTTGGTTTTGTGAATCATTTACCGAAGTGCCCGTAAAGGGAAGATCAGAGACGAATACATGGAAATTAGTTAATCGATTAGAGCAGCAGTCGGTGCGATTCCAAATGTTTATGGTTTCGATATTTTGAACACTGCCAAGATCTAGTGTCCAATATGGCTGACTCCCCAAATCGGTATGTGTTATCTCACTTGAACCATAAGC
>JALJPA010000063.1:0-4456 GCA_022969215.1 Colwellia sp.
ACGGTGAATATATCTTCTCCTAATACTCCAGGATTACGTTCGCTACAATACGGAGATGCCTTAAATGACTTATTGTCTGCATTAAAGGCTGAGCAGACAATACTTACAGCTAAGTACGGCAAGTATATCCCTCTAACGGTTAAAATTGCGCCAGATTTAACAGAAGATGAAGTTAAATCCATTGCTAAGTCTTTAATCGATAATGGTATTGATGGTGTTATTGCAACTAATACTACGTTATCCCGTGAAGGTGTTGAAGGTCTTGATTTTGGCGGCGAACAAGGTGGCTTAAGTGGTCAACCGGTAAAAGATAAAAGTACTCAGGTTATCAAAATATTAAGTGAAGCTCTTGATAACAAGCTACCAATTATTGGTGTTGGCGGCATAGCGTCAAGTGATGATGCCAATGAAAAATTAGCTGCTGGCGCAAGTTTAGTACAAGTATATACCGGCTTTATTTATCAAGGACCGCCGTTAATTAAGGACATTGTCAACGGTTTATAACAATGCTTCGGTTGCTCTATGCACACATTATTATTTTAATAGTGCATAGACCGCCAATAGAGCAATGACATTTTACCTAGCAACAAAAGGATTTTAAAGCTGTCTATATGAGTAATAAAGCAACTAACATTTTGGTGATTGATGATCGTATTGATATCCGTTTAAGTTTATCGATACTACTCGAAGATCATGGTTATACCGTATTTGAGGCGGATAACCCGCAAGTCGCGCAGGTGATGTTAAAAAAATATAATATTGCTCTCATTTTGTTAGACATGAACTTCACTTTAGATACCACTTCAGGTGACGAAGGGCTCGAGTTTCTTACTTGGTTTCAAACAAGTAATATGCTGTTACCTATTATTGCGATGACAGCATGGTCGAATGTTGATTTAGTGGTTAAAGCGATGAAGCTTGGTGTTCAGGACTTCATTGAGAAACCATGGAAAAATAGGCAACTATTACATATCATTGAACAGCAACTTGCACTGACAGGTTTGCAACAGCAAAATGCGAGACTAAAACAGCAATTAAAGACAAAAGCTGAAACAGTCAAAAGTTATCAATGGCGCTCGCCATGCATGCTCAATTTACTACGACAAATTACGACGATTGCTAATACCGAGGTTAACATTTTGCTTACCGGTGATAACGGTACTGGCAAAAGTGAATTAGCGCATTTTATTCATAAACATTCAATGCGTAAAAATGAAAGCTTGGTTAACGTTAATATGGGGGCTATTGCTGAAAACCTATTTGAAAGTGAAATGTTCGGTCATAAAAAAGGAGCCTTTACTGATGCAAAAGAATCACGTATTGGCCGTTTTGAATTAGCAGAAAACGGTAGTTTATTTCTTGATGAAATAGCTAATATACCTTTATCACAACAAGCTAAATTACTAAGAGTTTTAGAAAGTGGTGAGTTTGAAGTACTTGGCTCAAGTAAAACCATTCAAAGTAATATTAGATTGATTTCTGCAACTAACGGTAAAATTTCCGCACTTATTGATACTGAACAATTCAGGGAAGACCTTTATTATCGATTAAATACCTTAGAATTTCACCTCCCTCGTTTAGCTGACCGTCGTGATGATATTGTGCCATTGGCACATTTTTTCATTGATAAATTTATAACTAAATATAAATTAAATAATTGTCAGCTAGTACCTGAAGCAGAAAGTGCCTTATTGGCTTATCACTGGCCCGGTAATATTCGAGAATTGAGTCACCTTATTGAACGTGCAGTGTTGTTATGTCAACACAGCCAAATCACTGTAGATGATTTACCACTGCGTAATCAACTTAATACTAAGCGTGGTGGATGCAATGAAAATAATGAACAAGAGCCGTTGCCTTTTATGACTCTAGAAAAAGCGGAAGTGGGTTTAATTAAACAGGCGCTATTAAAGACAAATGACAATATCCCTCAGGCAGCAACACTACTCGGTTTGACTAAATCCTCACTGTATCGACGCATAGAAAAGCATGAAATAAATGTATAACTTCTAATTGATGACAAAATTGCCAGCTATTAAAGCAAGTTCATTAGAGCAGTATATAAATCGACATTTAATTATGTTGATATTACCCTTGATACTGTTGGTTTTTGTCGTAACCAGGCAGTTAGCATGGCCTTGGTGGGGCATTACACTCAGCGAAATCCTGGTACTTATTTACGTTTACCGGCTAAGTAGTGCAATCAAATCTAAAACTTTAGAAAGTTTCCAACGCGCCAGTTTACAACTTGATGCAATAGCCCAAGAAGATTATAAACTCTACGCCAGAGCTTCCTTTGGCAAAGGTCAGGTGGCAGGTTTTCACCAACAGTTAAATGCACTCAGTGCCGAATTACAACTGAAAAAATCACGCTATGATCAACATGTTTTTCTTGTCTATCAATTGATAGGTCAACTTGACGCGCCTATTTTAGTTTTTAATGCCAAGCAGCAGCTGACGTTTGCTAATGAGGCTTTCTATCAATTAAAAAAACAACCATGGCAGTTATTTCGTCATGCTTCTCCACAGCTTTTAGGTTTAACTAAGCAAGATGGCCACTGGAGCTTTAACCCCAATGATTCGGAAACGAATAATGAATCAGAGTGTTGGCAAATAAAGCAAAGTGAGTTTATTGATTCAGGAGAGCAGCATCTGCTTTTATTTTTTGTTGATATTCAGTCAGCCCTACGGGCCAGTCAACTCAATGCATGGCAACAAATTATTCGTGTTTTAGGGCATGAAATTAGAAATTCATTAACGCCAGTGTCATCAATGGCAGAAAGTCTTGCCGATAAGGCCAGTAATGCGCGTGATAAATTGGCGCTAACCGTGATCACAGAGCGGTGTATGCATCTGCAAAGCTTTGTCGAACGTTATGCGTCATTATCAAAGCAGTTAACCTTATATTATCAAACCATTTCGGTAATTGATTTTTTTGCCCCGCTTATGGCTTTATATAATACCGATGACAGTAATCCGTTTACTGTTCATCTAGATAGCCAAGTAGAAACAATGGAGGGTGACAATAGTTTCTTATCACAAGTGTTTATTAATTTATTAAAAAATGCGAAAGAAGCGGGTGCTAGTCGAGTTTCTATTCAAATAAGTACTCAAACAAGCCTTCAAGTAAATAATCAGCAATCTGGTCAGCAACTTAGCCGTGGTGAAATGTTATTAATTGAAGTAATTGATGATGGTCATGGATTTCACAACTTAGCGAATCTTTTTGTGCCCTTATACAGTACCAAAGAGCAGGGACAAGGTATCGGCTTAAGTTTTTGCCGCAATATTATTGAGCAGCACCAGGGCCGTATAAATATTGTTAACAATCCATCAAGGAATACCTCAGTGAATGCCTCAACTTATCCCCTCACAAAAATTGCGAAGCAGGGCATTACAGTCGCCATTCATTTACCGGCAAATAATCTGTAGTATTACTAGTTAATTGAGCCCCACCTAGGCGTTGTATCTGTGCCTCAATAACCAATTCAATGTAGTTGAGTCATTTTTATTATCTTTATTGTTGTTCCTTTCATGACATTAACAGCGACTTTATATCAACTAATTTACCTTAACTGTTAGCGTTGAAATGTTGTTAGTCATGGTGAAAGTGAACTACAGCAGTCCGATATTGAACTTTAGCGTATGTTATATTTTTTGAATTTATCTATGTGATTGATATTATTGTTTATTATTGTTGGCATGAATTTGGCTATCTGTAGTAAAGAATAATTCACCAAACAATAGATTACCGTTATGGACAAAATAAAAAGCGCTACCTCGAAAAAATCTAATTATCGCAACAAAGGGTTAATCACTTTATTCATTATATCTGTTAGCCTTTTGTGGCTATCAGTTAATAAAAATTTTGGACAAATCACTATTGCCCGAGAAAGTTTGTTGATAGAAACCGTACAGCAAGGCGATTTAGATGTTGTTGTTGATGGTTATGGCAAGTTGATATCAAATAAACAGTTACTTATCAGCGCGCTCACTAATGCTCGAGTAAAAGAAATAGTTTTAAAACCTGGTGCTTTAGTTGAAAAAGGTAGTGTCATTGTGCGTCTAGAGAACCCTGTTTTACAACAACAACTTGATGATGAGCAACAGTACATTGCTCAAAAGAAGGCTAATTTACGGAAATTAAAATTAACACACAAAAGAGAGTTATTGTCCGATGAGGCGGATTTAGCGAGGATCAAAGCAAGCCTACAAAGTGCAGCGTTGAAGCGTAAAGCAGAGCAACAACTTTTGGCAAAAGGCATAGTCTCTAAATTGAGCTTTGAACAAACTCGATTGCATGAAGTGCAGTTACGTCAACAGATTGAGTTTTTAAACTTGCGCACCGAGCAGCTTAAAGAAGTACACATTGAGGCGATAAATATCATGAAGCAAGGAATAAAGCAGCAACAAGGTCGCTTAGTTATTGCTCAATTAAGACTAACGAGTCTTAATG
>JALJPA010000063.1:4466-22378 GCA_022969215.1 Colwellia sp.
ACAAAATCTAATTGCAGGACAGACCATAGGTTTGATAGGCAGTGTTAGTGATTTAGTGGCCATTATAAAAGTTCCACAAAGCCAAGCACAGAAAATTAGCTTTGGGCAACGGGCGGTTATTGATACCCGATCAGACATAATACTGGGGAAAGTTGCTCGTATAGACCCTATTGTCACCAATAATACCGTTAGTATTGAAATTGCGTTATCGAAAAATCTACCTGCTAGTGCAAGACCTGAGCTTAATGTTGATGGTCAGATCACCATTACTAAACTAAAAAATATATTGTACTTGAAAAGGCCTGCCAATATCAAAACAGGCACACAGGCATTACTTTATAAAGTTGATAAGAGCAATTTACAGGCAAGTCAGCAGTCTATTCAATTTGGTCAACAAGCGGGGCGATATATTGAAGTATTGAGTGGTGCAAAATTACATGAGCAATTTATTATTTCAGATCTAGCCAACATTAATGAGAGTGTGAGCACTATAAACATTGATTAGCGGCTTACTTAAAACATAATCAGTTTAAAAATTAGCATAAAAATAAATACTAAATAATTAACAAGGAAGCCAGATGAAGCAGAGCATAAATAATACTGTAGCGATAAAGATGAGTAATATTTCTAAGGTATTTGAAACACAAGCATTAGAAACACATGCCCTAACCAATATTAACTTAATCATCAATAAAGGTGATTATGTTTCAATTTCAGGCCCGTCTGGTTGTGGTAAATCGACACTTTTATCATTGCTGGGTTTGTTAGATATGCCGACATCAGGGCAGTACTTTATTGAAGGTGAAGATGTTAGCAAGCTATCCCTTGATGAAGCGGCGGAAACAAGAAATAGTAAAATAGGATTCATTTTTCAATCCTTTAATCTTATCGATGAATTATCTGTATTTGATAATGTTGCTTTGCCTTTACGTTATCATCGCGATAAGCCCAATGCGGAAACAATAAAAAACCGAGTCAATGAGTGTTTAGCGCAAGTTTCAATGACACACAGAATAAGTCATAAACCTAATCAACTCTCAGGTGGACAACAGCAACGCATTGCTATTGCCCGTGCATTAGTTACTAATCCCGCAATTTTATTAGTTGATGAACCAACAGGTAATTTAGACTCAAAAAGTGGCGACCAGGTCATGGATGTTCTCGCAAAGCTCAATGATAATGGCACCACTATATGCATGGTAACCCATGATCCCCGTTACGCTGACATGGCTAAAATCCAGTTGAAATTACTTGATGGCGCTATTTTAACCGTGCCTTCATTGCAAATTGCCAACTAATTTTGAGTCTACAAGGAAGCACGTAATGAATTCATTTTTTTATTCACTGTTATATTCAATAAAACAAGCTTATAAAAGCTTGCAACAAACACCGAGTTTTGTTTTTAGTGTTATTACTACTATGTCAATAACACTGGGGGCATTGCTGTGTGTATTAACATTAGCTTATGTGATGTTATTCAAGCAATTACCATACCCAGATTCAGAGTACTTAGTTAAAGTTGAACATGTGATGAGTAAGGAAAATGAAGACTGGAGTGATAGTAGCTTTAGTTATCCTAGCTTAATTCATCTTTATAAGAATCAAGAAGTGTTTACTGATAGTGTGATGATCTTCTACGGTGAACGAAATTTAACCTCACATCAAGAACAGCCAAGAATGAATACCACTTATGTTACACCACAGTGGTTCGAAATGTTTAATATGCCATTAGCGTTAGGGCGTGTATTCACTGAAGATGAAGGGCTTGATAGCAATATACCGTTGGCGGTATTAAGTTATGTCACTTGGCAAGAGATTTTTGATGGCGATACAAGTATTCTAGGTAAAAAAATACGTTTTCGTGATGTTAGTTTCACCGTCATAGGTGTTGCAGCTCATCATTTTATTGAACCCGAGTTACTAGATATTAATGCCAGAGATAGCGGGAGGAAAAGCCAAGTGTGGTTAACGTGGGACTTTAATAATATGAACGAACGTGGGCGTACTGCGTGGGCTGGTGTTGATGCTAGCATGGTCTTTGTTGGCAAATTAAAAACAGATATTACTAAAAATAATGCTGAACAGCTTACTACACCTTTAGTTAATGAAAAATGGCAAGCAGGCCTTGCTGATCAAGTTTTCTTTAAAAACTGGCAAGTGACAATACGACTAAAGACGATAAAAGACGCTATCTTATCAGGGAAGAAAAACAGTGTTTTACTCTTGCTAGCAGGGGTACTTGGTTTAGTGCTAATTGCTTGTAGTAATATTGCTAATCTATTTATTGCCCGCATGGCACAATTACAAAAAAGTCTCGCTATTTCTGCAGCGGTTGGCGCAAAAAAAGCACAACTTTTCAAATTACTGTTAGCTGAATCGTCGTTATTAATGTTTGCATCTTTGATGATTGCCCTCGTTTTCGCTAGCGTTGGTTTTTCAGTATTACAACAAAATTTAGCGCAGGTATTTCCTCGAGTTGATGAAGTGGCTTTGAGTACTTTTACTTTATCAATTGCCATTTTCTTCGCAAGTATGTTTGCGCTATTTTTTGCTTTGTTAGGCAACAAAATGATAAATTACCGAGCCATTAGTCAGCATTTACATGGCAGCGGTAAAGGCGTTGACATGCAAATCTCTAAAAAAGTTCGCTATTCGCTTATTGTCAGTCAAGTAGCAATTGCTAGTGTTTTAGTCTTTGGTAATCTGAGTTTATTTAGTGAGGCGCTTAAAGTCATTAATGAACCAGTAGGCGTAAATACCGCTAATTTTGTTGATATTGATTTTTCGACTGCGCGTAGACCTACACAAGAAGAAATAGATGGCCCGGTACTTGGCACCGCGATTAAAAACAGCTTATTAGCACTGCCACAAGTAGAAGCAGTCAGTAACTCACAGTCACCTTTAAGTGGTTTTAATGAGTGGACGCTAACCAATGTAGCCACCAACGAACATATTATCCCAGAGGTTAAATATGTTGATGAACAATATTTCCAATTGATTGCACAACCATTACTTGCAGGCGATTATTTCACTATTCATGATATTCGTGAAGGTTTTACCGGGCCTGAAGGCAAAGTAGATAATATGGTGATAATTATTAATGACGTCTTAGCAAAATACCTGATACCTGAAGGACATAGCTTCGATGATGCCCTAGGGAAAAAGGTATTGATGGGTGATGATGAACTATTTACTGTCATCGGCATCGTTAAAGGGATGAAAATGCCGGGTGCTAGCACTATTCCTGTGCGCGCTTATGTACCTAGTTCTGTGCATTCAATCAACATGACGGTGAAGCTTAAACCCAACCAAACATTAAGCCGAGAGCAAGTGATAACAGCAGTAAATGAAGTCACCAGTTTGTTTGCTTTATTTTCTATGAAAGATGTGGCTGAAATTCATCAACAATTACTTTTTAGTGAGCGAGCAACGGCAATTACCACAGGTACATTAGCCTTATTAACGATACTGTTAGCGGCTTTAGGTTTATACGGAATATTAAGTTACAGCACTCAAATGCGTCGCTTTGAAATAGGTACACGTTTGGCACTAGGCGCAAAACGCGGAGATATTATCAAACTGATTGTGTACGATAATGCATTAGCTGTTACCTTAGGCATGGTGATTAGCTCTTTAGTTTTACTTGGGATAATGGTTGTTTTTAATGAACAATTACAAAACATCATCAATGTGAGTTTATTGCCCTTGTTTTTATTGACCTTATTATTGATTAGCGTGATAGCTTTTAACGCCTGTTATTTGCCATTACGGACATATATTAATAAACCAGCCTTATATAGTTTGAGAGGGTCAGAATAATGGCTTAATTTCAATGTCAGTTAAAAAGAGCTTATCTATCAAAGACAGCGTGAATGGTTTATAAGTTATTTAAAACCTAAGTATCAACTTGTTACTGATTCCTTTTGTTACAAGTTGTTGCTTTTTGTGGAGTGATTTTACGCTACACTAGCCGAGTAAAAGTCATCAAATAATAATTAAGAGAGAAGTATCGATGAATGTCCTGAAAAAAAGTTTATTAGCTATTACCGTTGCAACGAGTTTAGTAGCTGCCACTGCCGTTGTGGCACAACCAGCAAGCTCTGAAAAGCATGCTGCCTATGCAACTGAATTACGCCAATCTATCTTTAAATTATTGGGAAGTAACATGGGGCCATTGGGCGCTATGGCGAAAGGTAAGGTTCCAGTTGATGCAAGCGTAGTTGAAAAAAATGCTATTCGCATCAATCAATTATCTTTGATGATCGCAGATTACACACGTACTGATACAACGAAGTTTGATGTTAAAACTGAAGCTTTAGCCAAAATATGGCAAGAAAATGACCATTTCAACAAAGATATTAATAAGTTAACTTTAGCTTCAGCTAATTTAATTACCGCGGCTAAATCTAATGATGAAAGTGCCATTAAGAAAGCTATTGGTGGTGTCGGTAAAACTTGTGGCGGTTGTCACAATGATTTCAAGAAAGATTAATTTATAGCATTATCGTTAAATTGAGTTTTCCTTTAAAAGCCTTTGCACCTGCAAGGGCTTTTTTGTTGAGCATAATTACTGAAGAAGCAGTGTTTAACGCTTAAAAAATAACAAGTTAATCGCTAGAATTAAAAAATCATATGTATTAAAATGGCACTGGTTTATTTTAACACTAAGTAACATTTAACAAAAATATATAGGGATTTATTATGAAAAAACTACTAATTGCTTCAACATTATTAATATCTACTTCTGCACTAGCTGATGCACCGGGTAGCCAATCTTGTGGTTGGGGTAACATGCTTTTCGCTGGTCAAACAGGCACTCCTAGTCATGTTTTAGCTGCGACAACAAACAACTCAACTGGTAACAATACTTTTGGTATGACATTCGGTACTAACGGTTGTTCAACTAAAGGTACATTGACTTACGGCGGTAAGGAAATGATTGATGTTAGCATGATTATGGATGAGTTCAGTGAAGACGTTGCTCGTGGTGATGGTGAAGCATTAACAGCCGTTGCTGTTTCATTAGGTGTATCAGAAGCTGACCGTGCTTTATTCAAGTCGACACTTCATAACAACTTCAATACATTATTCCCTTCAGAAGAAGTAACCACTGAGCATGTAGTTAGCTCAATGTTCTCTTTAATGAAAAATGACGAAACGTTAGTTAAATATACAGTATAGTTTCTAGCTGTTTTCGATGATAAAAGGCTGCTTCAGGTAGCCTTTTTTAATTAGTTAATTTATATTTTTCAACTTTCATTCAATACCATTACATTTCTAGCAAGTAATCTCTATGAACTTAAAAGCATCGCTATTATCTTTACCCTTATTTTTTATGTTGACTGTAAAAGTATTTGCACAGCAGCCAACGAATATTTCTCAATTAGCACAAACTGAGCAATGGCGTGCGTTATTACATATCAATACACAAAAAGAAGGCAGTGATATCCAAAGTTATGTTGATGACGCTAGTTTCTTTTTAGCGACTGACGGCGCAACAAATCCGGAAAGTGAATTATTAGCCACTATTGCGGCTTTAAAAAAGCAAGACGATACTCAATGTAAATTTCCGGCAAGAACGCTATTTTTATTAGAAAACATTAAAGGTCTTAGCAAAGAAGTTAAACCCTTTTATTGTCAGGAATATCGAGACTGGCGCAACAAACTCAGCACTACCAGTGTGGTATTGGTCTTTGCATCAGCGCAACTCAATAGTCCCTCATCTATGTATGGCCATACTTTTTTCCGTTTTGATCCTGAAAATGTTGAGCAAGACTCAACTTACCTTTCTTATGCCTTGAATTTTGGTGCGACCGTACCCGAAGGCGATACCGGCTTCTTATATGCGGCTAAAGGATTAACGGGGGGCTACCCAGGTAATTTTGCTGCCAATCCTTATTTTGAAAAAATTAAAGAGTATAACCGCCTGGAAAACAGAGACTTATGGGAATATAAATTAAATTTAAACCAGCATGAAATTGATGCCATGTTAGCCCATATATGGGAATTACAAGGTATCAACTTTGAATATTACTTTTTTGATGAAAACTGCTCCTTTCGTTTACTGGAGTTACTTGATGTTGCTAGACCCGGCTTGTATCTCGCCAATAATTTTCCGGTAACGGCAATGCCATTAGATACTGTTAGGGTTGTGCAAGATGCAGACTTAATCGCAGAGACTCATTACCGAGCGTCAATTTTAACTGAGCTAAAAGCACAGTTAGCCATGTTAAGCGAGGATGAAAATGCCTTGGCACTGGCTTTATCTAAAGATATTAAGGTATTAAAAATACCAGCGTTTATTAGTCTTCCTCTTGAGCAGCAACAAATTATTGTTGATAGTGCCTATCGGTATTTACGTTACCAAAATACGTTTAATGGTCGCCCTAAAGACACTACACGTCGAAGCTTCTTATTACTGAGACGACTAAGCGAAAACCCAACCAAGTTAATCATTCCTATCGAAGAGCCTTTGAGGCCAGATCTTGGCCATAAAACATCAATGCTCGGCGTTAGTTTTGGACAAAACCTAGATAAATCTTTCGTAGAGATGAAATACCGAGGTAGCTATCATGACTTACTTGACCCTATTGCGGGTTATTACCAAGGTATGTCATTAAATATGGTCAATATCATGATCAGAGCTTTTGAAGGCGGTGATATAAAACTAGAGAAAGCAGAATTACTTGATATTGTTTCTTTATCACCAAGGAATAGCTATTTCTCTCCTTGGTCATGGAAAGCCAATATAAGCCTAGAGCAACAATGGACAGTTGATAAGGAAGTGCTAGTGACCCAAGGCTCAGGTGGTGGCGGTGTTAGTTACCAAATACAGGCTAACAGCCATTTTTTTGCTTTTGCCACGGGCAGGTTAGAGTTTAATCGTAAGCTTGATAGTTTTGCCGCCGTTGCACCAGGGGTACAGTTAGGTTTTTTACATTACCGGTCTAAAAGCACCTTGATGATTGAAGCCGAGCATTATCAATTCTTGTTTGATCAAACCCAACGCAGTCGAGTGAGTTTTCAGCAAAGTATACAACTTGGTGATAATGATAGTTTGAGGGTCTCCGCTGAATTTCATCGTATTGAAAGTAAGGATCATGCCAACAGTAGCTTTCAAGAGTTCAAGTTGGAATATCGCCACTACTTTTAATGACATTAAATTTATTTTTCTTTATCAATGATATGAAATAAAGCTATTGAAGCCTATGTAATTTGAACGGCTTAAATAGTAAAAAATCCAAAAAAGGTTAGCCAAGCGGCTAACCTTTTTTGTTAAAACAGTTACCTGCGATAGTCTTTAGCAAGCCTTTAGTGAGCGTTTAATAGTAAAATTCTTCAAGGACTGGTGCATTGATGATCACCAGCCAATAAATAAAACCTACACAGAAAATGGCAACAACACAGCCGAGAATTAGCTTGGAATGGGGAATAGCATCAATAGCACTTACCTGATTACCGGCTTTTTTTCCGGTGATCATAGGTAAAACTAAGTTTTGCTTTTTAATATACCAATAGTAGGCAATAGCGCCAATGTGCAAAGCAATTGCGGCAATCATAAAGTCAAAGGTGTTGTGATGGATAAAGGCCATGACTTTCTCTAAATCATTACCAATACTGCCGTAGTATGGCCCTGAGGAAAATATATCATCGTTGATAAATAAACCGCTTACGGCTTGTAAAGAGATTAACACTATCATCAATACAACCATCAAGGCACCTAAGGGGTTATGACCAGGTGTCGCTTTACTCTCTTTTGTCGGCTGTAAATAGTTAATAAGCGTTTTTGGTGAGGGGATAAACTGGGAAAATCTCGCATGTTTTGGCCCAATAACGCCCCAGAGGATTCGAAAGGCAATTAAGGCTAAGGCAACGAAACCCAATTGCATATGTAATTCAACCATCTCTCCGTCTTGCTCTGAGGTATACCAGCTAGCCAAAATAGTAATGGCAAAGCTCCAATGAAAAATGCGTAAGGGTAAATCCCAAATAAGATGTTTTTCTGTCACGTGATAGCCTTTAATTGCCCAAGTGGGTGGTATTTTAGGATGTTATTTTACCCTAAGTTACTATGTAAAGTTAAGTCGCTAAATGTTACTTGGGTTAATTACTGTTTATTTATAGATAGTAACTTAGTTAATCTACAGCTGAATTAGGCCATAGAAACAGACTTATCAAAGTAATATTAATGGCTTTGCTTTCATTTTTGTGGATTTTTAAAGGGACTCTATTATTTTTAAGGAAACATATTTTAATAGGATTTTGAGGCGAAACCATTTTT
The DNA here is from genome assembly GCA_022969215.1 of Colwellia sp. Taxonomy (GTDB): domain Bacteria; phylum Pseudomonadota; class Gammaproteobacteria; order Enterobacterales; family Alteromonadaceae; genus Colwellia. The sequence goes on from JALJPA010000063.1 coordinate 12,748, forward strand.
TATATGTTGTCAGGGGTATGATAAGGTGAATTAGTTCCCAGTTCTCCTAAATAAGAATAACAATAGAAATATCATGAAGAAACTTCAACTTATCAGTGTCATTACTTCACTGTTAATCACTACACCTCTTATGGCTCAAACAACCTTAATAAAAAATGTAAACGGTTACACCCTTAGTGGTGATACCTTAATGAAATTTTCTGCCATCTCGTTCACTAATGACACCATCAATAAAACATATCAAGCAGGTGAAGCCGTTGATATAGCGAATGATGTGGTGGTTATTGATGGCCATGGTAAAACGATGCTGCCAGGATTAATTGATGCACATGGTCATGTACTCGGCTATGGACACAGTTTGCTGCGCGTTGATCTGGTTAATACGTTTTCTGAAGATGATGCCGTTAACCGTACAATAGATTATGCCAAAGATAATCCATCATTGAGCTGGGTCCTAGGTCGGGGCTGGAACCAAGTGCAATGGTCTAATAATACTTACCCTAATGCTAAAAGTTTAGATAAAGCTTTTCCGGATAAACCAGTATGGCTTAGACGAGTTGATGGTCATGCTGGCTGGGCAAACTCTAAAGCCATGGCCTTAGCGGGAATAACTTCAGCGAGTAAATCTCCGGCTGGCGGAGAGATAATAAGAGATGAACATGGCCAACCTACCGGTATTTTCATTGATAATGCTATGGAATTAATTACAGCAAGCATCGCTCAACCATCACGTACAGAAGATAAGCTAGCTTTAACAAAAGCAATGTATTCATTGGCAAGTTTGGGATTAACCAGTGTTCATGATGCCGGCATAGATCAAAATAATATTAACTTATATAAAGAGCTGGCCAGTGAAAATAATATGACTATTCGTATTAATGGCATGTTGTATTTACCCAGCGAAAACTGGCAACAACAATTAGCCGATGGCCCTTTTAAAACTGACAATGAAATGTTTATTTTTAACAGTGTAAAAATTCAAGCGGATGGCGCTTTAGGTAGTAGAGGTGCGTCTTTAATCGATGATTATAGCGATCACGCGGGACATAAAGGTTTATTATTACATGATAATAAAACTTTGCAGCATTATATTAGCTTTGCCATGAACGCTGGCTTTCAAGTAAATACTCATGCCATTGGTGATAATGCTAATAAATTGATATTGGATCTTTATCAGCAAGCCATTGCTAAAAGTAAAACTAAGTCATTACGGCATAGAATAGAGCACGCACAAGTGCTGCGCTTAGCAGATATCCCTCGTTTCTCCTCACTTAATGTCATTGCCTCAATGCAAGCGACACACGCCACTAGCGATAAAAACATGGCTGTTACTCGTCTTGGCGAACAACGCATTTTAGGTGCATATGCTTGGCGAAAGTTACTTGATAGTAACGCTATTATTGCTGCCGGCTCAGATTTTCCGGTAGAGTCGCCCAATCCGTTTTATGGTTTACATGCAGCCATTACTAGGCAAGATCACAACAACTCACCCCAAGGCGGTTGGTATGCGGATGAGAAAATGACACCTGTTGAAGCGTTGAGAAGCTTTACCCTGGATGCGGCTTATGCGGGCCACCAAGAAAAGCTAATAGGCAGCTTAGAAGCAGGTAAAAAAGCTGATTTCATTCTGCTGGCCAATGATATATTTACTATGCCTGCCAGTCAAATATGGCAAAGTCAGGTGTTACAAACATGGGTAGCAGGTAAAAAAGTATTTTCAGTTAACAATGCATCAACCGGTAATTGAGCCATTTTATAATTTGTTAATAATTAATACTTGGCTAATAACCTGTTGTTAATTAATTCATTAAATCAAAAAAGCCGATATTATAAAATATCGGCTTTTGTTTGTTCTCGTTAGGCGAGTTCGTTACCAGGGGGTATTAATAACTCTCGTTATGAACACTTAATACAGCACGACCCGATGGATCAGCATTGTTTTGAAAGCTTTCATCCCAAGCTAAAGCTTCTTCGGTACTACAAGCAACAGACTTGCCACCCATAACACAATCCGCAGCCGAAGCTAATGGGAATCGTTCTTCAAATATACAACGATAGTAATAACCTTCTTTATTATCAGGAGTATTCACTGGAAATCTAAAGCTAGCACTTTCTAGCTGCTGATCAGTAACTAGCGCTGCAACATGGGCTTTTAAACCATCAATCCAAGAGTAACCAACACCATCAGAGAATTGCTCCTTTTGACGCCATAAAATCTCTTTAGGTAAATATCCTTCAAAAGACTCACGTAAAATGGCTTTTTCCATTTTTCCATTGCCACACAGTTTATCTTCAGGGTTGATGCGCATGGCAACATCCATAAAGTTCTTATCTAAAAATGGTACACGTGCTTCAATGCCCCAAGCTGACATAGACTTGTTAGCACGTAAGCAATCAAATTTATGCAGTCTGTCGAGTTTACGGTTTAGCTCTTCATGAAAGGCTTGTGCGTTTGGCGCTTTATGGAAGTATAAATAGCCACCAAAAATTTCATCAGCGCCTTCGCCAGAAAGGACCATTTTAATACCCATGGCTTTAATTTTACGGGCCATTAAATACATAGGAGTAGAGGCACGAATAGTAGTTACATCATAGGTTTCTAAGTGATAAATAACTTCTTTAAGCGCATCGATACCTTCTTGCTCAGTAAAAACAATACTATGGTGAATAGTACCAATGCTGTCAGCGACTGTTTGTGCAGCAATTAAATCGGGGGACCCTGCAAGACCACACGCGAAAGAATGCACTTTTGGCCACCAAGCCTCGCTTAAATCATTTTCTTCAATTCTACGGGCAGCAAACTTTTGCGTAATGGCAGAAATTAATGAGGAATCTAAACCACCTGATAATAATACGCCGTAAGGCACATCCGTCATTAGGTGACTTTTTACTGACTCTTCTAATGCTTCGCGAATTTTAGTGGTACTGGTGGTATTGTCTTTAATTGCAGCATAGTCTTGCCAGTTGCGTTTGTAGTATTTTTGTAACTTGCCTACGCGGCTATCTAAGATATGACCAGGAGGAAATTCTTCAACGGTTTTACAAATAGGCATTAAAGCTTTCATTTCAGAGGCAACATAAAAGTTACCATCGCTATCATAACCAGTGTAAAGCGGGATAATGCCAATATGATCACGGGCAATCAAATAAGAGTTGTCTTTTTCGTTATACAAAATAAAGGCAAACATGCCTTGTAGTTTGTCAACAAACTCAACACCAAACTCTTCATACAAAGGTAAAATAACTTCGCAATCAGAAGCTGTTTGGAAATCGTAATCAACAGTTAAGTTACTGGCTAATGCTTTGTGGTTATAAATTTCACCGTTAACCGCTAAAACATTGCTTTTATCACTGTTGTATAGTGGCTGAGCGCCATGTTCAGTATCAACTATCGATAAACGTTCATGCACTAATATTGCATGGTCACTGTGATAGATGCCTGACCAATCAGGGCCACGGTGACGTAAAAGACGAGAATATTCTAACGCTTGAGGACGAAGTGCATCTGCACTTGTTTTTATATCTAATATACCAAAGATCGAACACATTGAAGCGCTACTCCTTTATTAATATTGTTATGTTAACTTATAAGCTGCAATAGCAAGTTAAGCCGAATTGTAAGGTAGGATTTTCTTGTAAGAGGGGAGAGCCTGACCATACCTCTGCTGTTTATTTTTATCTCAATAAATAGTTAAATAATATAAAGTGAGAATAAACAGGCTCATTCACTTTGACAGTTTTTGTAGAAAGATCAATATCAAATAGTAAAGTTTTTGCACTAAAGGTTATAACCATAGTAATTTTAATCGCAGTTTTTCTTTACATATTGGCAATATGTGAATAGACATGAGTAGTGAGGTTTTCAGACAAAAATGAGATTATGTCGTTTTCCGCAATATTCACTCTTACCACAAAGCCGAACTAATTTAGACGTGAATTTATCTTAATAAATAGTCCGCTCCGCCTCCTCAGCGGTCATTCAGTGTTCATTATGTAATGATCACTTGGTGCGACCGAGTAACAATTTTGTTCAATATCCGCAGTAGGCTCAAAAGAAGTCATTACGGTTTTGTTCTACAAAAAACGAACTTTTGCCACAAATAGTAGAATACTTTTCTTGCTATTTAGCATAGCTATACTTAGATTACGATACAGTAAAGATAAAAATCAATGAAAAAATGACTATTTGGGGGGGGGGTAAATAAATTAAATCAAGTTCACTAAGGAAAGTTCCTCAGGTCAATATCAAACATGTTTGTAGCGTAAAAAAATATATTCTATTCTTATTCTTCAATTGTTTTCTAGGGATATCAATTGCCAGTGCGGATTCATTTATTTCAGCTGTTTCTCCAGATTACCCCAAAGGGTTTCATGTAAAGATAATAAAGTATATCAGCAGGGAGCTGGAGGTTGATGTTGAGTTTCTTTATGCTCCTCTTGGTAGACGAGTACGTATGCTAAGCATTGGACAGTTAGATTTACTCGTTGGATTACGTAAAACACCAGAAAGAGAAGAGCACTTTATTTTTATAAAGCCTTTCTATAGGTTAGGTAAACCAGTCTCTGGTTTTTATATAAATACACAGACTAAAAACTTTATTGATAAAAACGCCACTTCACGTAGAAAATTAATAGCAATGGCGACTGGTTCGACTTACATTCAGGATTACAAACTAGAGTTTCCTTATGAGGTAATTCAAGTTGTTTCGTTAGTACAGGGGATTGAACTGTTAAAAAAAGGTCGAGTTGACGCTTTTATATATGGAAAAAAAGCGGCTGATATCGAATTAAACAAAATGAATTTACAATATATAAAGCCTTCATTAATCATTACTCCAACTGCGGATAAGAATAATGCATCATATATAGCCATTTCTAAATCGTCTAAATTAGTTAATCATATTAATAAGCTTTCACAAATATCATCAAATCTGCTCAATGGGAAATTTAAAGAACTTTACGACTCTCATTATAAGTAGCTGTGAAGTAAAATTTAACCCAAGGCTTTAAGCGGACGTTAGCTATAACTACCTGCTAATGTCGCCTTAGCACACCAAGAAGCCCTTAACAAAAGGGCTAATTAATTTGGAATTCACTAATTTTTTTAAAATGAGATGTTAAGGGCGGTTAGTACCACAAAGCCGACAAAATCTATTAGCTCAAATCACTCAAAATTTGGCTCACTATCGAAGCATCAGCAGACATCAACATTTAAACTCAAGGCTATTGGTTGACCTAAAAAGCAACCAATAGTGAATGTTTTTAATGTAAAACATAGTGATCCTTAAGCTTACTGGCTTAGTCTTAACTTTTTAGCCAAATGCAGTCTTTTTATCCGCTATAATTAATTTTCTCTCTCGCTGCTCTATTAACAACCAACTAATAAGTAACACTGCACTGACCATTAAAAAGAGTATTCCCAAAGAGTGAGTATCTCGAATTAACAGAGTATTTACCAATACGGCAAGCGCAGAAAAAACGAACATATCAATTGCGCCTAACAGTGCATTTACGGTACATGTTTTATGACGAAATGGCGCTATGATAAGTTGTAAACAACAAGGGTAATAAGCACCAGCACAAACCATAAAGAGAAAGTAACAACTCATACTGGTTATTAAAGTGAAAGGCAGAAAATATAAACCAAGGCCTGAAAGTAATAATAGAGGCCAGAAAACCATTAGTATCAATTTATAACCTAGGCGTTTTTGCAGCAGTTTTGCTAGCACTGCCCCTATTATTAAACCACAGGTTGCCAGCGATAAATAAAAGCCATATTGAGAAGCTGTTAGTTGTAGGTTTTGTTGAAACTCAAAAGGAAAAAAAGTGACTGACGTCAAAAATAAAAGCGTTATTAACCACTTAAATAGGCCAACATTAATAAAGTGAAAGTTCGTAAGTAACTTTACATATTCACTGGCGACTTGTTTTAAACTATTTGCTTTACTAGCAAGGATCTTGGTATTGCCTTCCAGCTCAGGATTAGATCTACTTGCTAGCAATTTATAACCTAACCACCAAACAAGTGATAAGTGCATAGATAACATAATAAATACGCCTTGCCAATTACTGATGTTACTGAGCCAGCCACCAAGTAATGGACTAATAATGGCAATCAAACTGGCAGCAATGGACAAACTAGCTATGGCTTTATTCAACTTAGTCCCAGTTAGCTGATCGCTCAACACAGTTCGACTAATAACTAAGGTTGAACCTGCTCCAAGCCCCTGTAATATTCGAGCACTAGCAAACATCAGCGGGCTTGTGGAAAAAACAGCCAAGATCGTTCCTAGGATATAGACAGCTTGACCTATCAAGAATACCTGCCTTCTACCCTTTTTATCAGACCAAGGTCCATAAATTAGCTGTGATAAACCAAAACTAATAAAGTAAAGCATGACAATATACTGAGCGTAACGATTAGTTATTGAGTAGTATTGGGCAATTTCAGGTAATGCCGGTAAAAATATTTGGCTGCCAAGTTGGGCACAAGATAATATCAAGATAGCTAAAATTAACAGCATTACTTATTTCACTACTATTGATTTTATCGCGATATCTATGTTTGGATTAATCACTGCTTGGTCACTCAGCTTAGCTTCTTCCTTTGGCGGTAATTGAAAACGTAATACCTTAGCGGCTTTCTCGTTCGAATAAATTTGATTGATAAATTTTCCGCCGCAACTTTCAATAACTTTTTGCGAAGCAATATTGTTATATTCACAAGTAACAATAATATGTTCGGTTAACACCTGTTCTTGTAACCAAGACAACATAAATTTTGCCACCCCTTTACCTCTTGATGACGGTTTAGTGTCATACCCTGTATGTCCAATAACTTGTTCTATAAATGGGCTATTACCGCGACGATATCGAATAGTGCCAACAACTTCATCATTGATAAGACAAAAATAACTTGATGTTGCAGGGGTATTACTAGGCAGTTTGTGGCCTTGTTCATGAGCAATGATATTTTCAAGGTGGCTTTTTGGCTCTAGTGCAGCAGCTTGATATTTTTGCAAGCCATAACTAAAACATTCGGCTAAATATTGTTGGTAAGATGCCAAGTACTTCATCTCTGCTAAGCAAACTCTCATATGTTTTCTGTATAAGTGACTAAAACACTAGCTTATTGTATATTATAAGGAATAAAAACAGGGCTTTATTCACAACATTAATTCCTCACAGGAAGCAATAAGGTAATAATATGGATTGGTTAGCTGCGACTAAAAGTTTTTGTCTATTAGCTGAGCACGGCAGTTTTACGAAAGCTGCAAATTTAACAGATATTTCGCCCTCGGCGATGAGTAAACGGATTGACTGGTTAGAGAAGCAATTAGGTTTATCTTTATTTCTCAGAACAACAAGGCAGGTGAGTCTAACTGAACAAGGCAATGATTTTTTAGCTAAAGCGCAAAGTATCATTAGTCAGTTTGATAATATGATTACTGAGGCTCAACAAGGTGCACATCAGCCATCAGGTATGCTAAAAATTGCTGCCACTTTACCTGTTGGTAGCTCAATTCTAATGCCTCATATCGAAGAGTTCTTAAGCTTGTATCCAGGTATAAAAATCCAACTTGATGTCTTACCAATAGGTGAAGGTCCTAAATTAGATCACGATTTAGTTATTTGTCGAAAGTATGATGACTTTGACTCTGCAACTCATAAGGGACTTAAATTAATCTCATATGAGATTGGCTTATTTTCCGCGCCAAGCTATTTAGCTAAGCATGATGAAATTACCTGCTTAGCTAAAGCATCAGAACATAATATGGTATTAGGCAGTCATTATAAGAAATCTGGTTGTATCGAAATGTCCAATGGCGAATATTGCCGATTAAAAAACTATAATTTTGTTTCGGATCACCTCGATGCGCTTTTATATGCCGCAGTTAATGCTATTGGGTTGTTGTTTATATCACCCCTATATATTAAAAAAGAGCTAGCACAAGGTAAGTTGATACGAGTATTACCAGAGCTTAAAAGTAAAGAATGTCAGCTATGGGCTTTTTATCCTAATATGGCCTTTATGCCGAATAAAAGCCGGTTGTTTTTAGACTTTATAAAAACCAGGCTATGAAGCTGTGTTTAATTTGTCTTAATAATCCACAGTTAATAATGTATGAGGATTGTTAATCAGCAAGTGAGATTGTATTTCAGTATTCATACCACTTAGCACTCTCAGAGTATGTGCAAAAAACGCACATACTCTGAGAGTGCTATAGACAATGGTGATATTGCTATGTATATATTTTTTACCTTACTTATAATGAATTCTGTTACATTGTTCTTGCCCCATAAAACCGTGCTCAAAGCGGCAGAAGTTAGCTTTACAACTTCAACAATAATGTCAGCTATTAAGCCCGCAGCGGAAGTTGGATTTTATTTGTCAGTGATTTCTGCTTAGCGCACCAAGTAGCCCTTAACAAAAGAGTTACTTCATTTGGACGTCATTAATTATTTTAAATGAGATGTTAAGGGCGGTTAGTACCACATTGCGGACATTAGGTAATATACGTCAAACGATGCTTCGGATTAGGTTTTGTATCGATAACGCCCGCATCAGCGGCTAAGTAACTGTTGGCTAAAATGTGTAGCGAAGTGGAACCGAGCAAACTGTTACAAGTCCTACTTGAAAATAATTGTTATATACAATTTACTATTTATTTAACGCACATCGTATTCTTTGTATTATAAAAACTAATAAAAACAACATGCCAACTGCAATACTTATCATACCGAGTGGCAGGAACATGCTCTCATGAATAAAACCGTCATTATCAATAAATTGATAAAAAGTACTTTCGGCTATTAGAGATAACATTCCCAAGCCAAGTAAGAACAAAGAAGTAAGAAAAGTTTTATTAGTGGAGATATTCATTTAGGCTCCTGCACATAACGCCCCATTAAGAGGCTAAAAATTGTTTGCTAGAATGTTGAGGAACGAAACAGCAAACTGTTTTTTGTCCTGCTTTAATGGCTTGTTAAGTTACTAATACTCCAAACAATAAACACCTGATTCACTAGCCCATTGTTTGATTTTCGGTATGATTTTATCATCTTGAATGTAAAATATATTCGTATAATCCCAGCTTTCAAAATATACAGCAGAAAATTCGGGTAAAACTAACCTGCAAAATTTATCTGAGGAGTCATTATCACCGGCAGGATGTAAATAGTTATCCATAGATTCTTGAGAGCTGAACTTTCTAAAAGACGGGCAACAACGATCCCATTTACCTTTAAACTTAAAATTCAAGATTTCAGTGTTTTTAGACATAATCTTTGCAAAATCATGCAATAACTTGTTTCGGCGCAACTGCTCATTTTTATCAGGGCGATCACTTTGAAACTCTTCAAGAGTTAACCAGTGGTCAAAAACAGTTATTTCCACTTTCTTATAGTGAGGAGTCTCATCTAAACAATAAATTTTGAATAGATCAGGATATTTAGCATTTAGCTCTATTTGCTTATTTTTACTTAAATTTATAAAATTACGCACATATTTCCCTAGTAACTTAACGCCCTGTTAAGGGGCGAAATTTAGTTGGCTAAAATGTTGAGGAACGAAAACAGCCAAATGTATTTTGTCTGGCTTGAACAGCTCGTTATATACCGTAGTTTGCAT
>JALJPA010000064.1 GCA_022969215.1 Colwellia sp.
CTAGCGAGTGTACCAAAGTGAGGTTGATAATAAGCTTCAAATGAGGAGGTGTCCACTAAAACGGGGCACTACCTTGTCGATTAATTGCAATGTTATTTATCACGCTATTTTAAACTAATTAAACACCCTAGATATTAAAATACACAGGCCAGAGGGGGCATTTTCTGAAAGTATAGTTATTGGTGGTGTTAGTTTATTCGGGACTAACATAATTACCATAGAGTTTATTTTGCCTAGGTCGTTTAACTAAATAAATAGCACCATTGCTCTTCATTTCTTTAATTTTTGTAAAGGGAATATATTCGGGTATTAGCGTAAAATAATCATTGTTACTTAAATCACCATACTGAATGCTATTTACCACTGCGCTTTGCCATTGATAGAAAAATCTTCCATAAACTATTACTACGTTATCATCAGTAACACGTACAACTTTAGCTAGTTTGTATTTGTTTTTACCCGCTGATTTATTACTGAGAAGTCTGAAATCTAAAAAGTATATATCATTAACTTGAGGGGGTAAAATTAGCACCGAAGCTTCTGCTTGCTCAGTTATATGCGAAGCATATCTTTGATATACAGAGTAAACAATCACAAGTAAGCAAGTTAATAACACGAGTGTATTTAAGGGTTTTGATAACTCTGGTTTGAGTTGTTTTGTCTCTAAGGTATATAGCACTTTAATTAATCCTTTTAAAGTTAAAACTATTTAATAGACTGTTAAGGTTGAATGATTCAGCGACAAACCTGCAATGTACATGTGCATTATAAGGCGCGACAGCCAACTATTAGCTGGCCATTTGAGCGACTTGTTAGAGGCCTATTTTGTCTAAAGCTAGTTGCGCTGTATGTCTAAGTAAACTTATATCACCGATTTGCCCATGTCCCGGGACAACCCTCTCTACATTAGGGTATTTATTAATAACGTTTTGAATTGATATAGGCCAATCTTTCACTGATGCATGCCCGGTATAACCTAAGCCTTTACTCTCTAAGCTTTTAACAAAACACCCACCAAAAAGGATTTTTTCTTTTGGTAGCCAAACAACAATATTATCCTGTGAATGACCTGCACCAGGGTAAAATATTTCTATCCTATCAGTAATAAATTCATATTCACTGTTTTTAATTTCATGGTTAGATTTATCTCTTTGCTTAGAATTAAGTAATTTATTAGTTAGTGGTGTCGCATAGGTTTTTATTTTTAAGCTATTAAGGAATGACAGTCCACCGCTCGCATCTTTATGAAAATGTGTGACTACTGCACTTGTAAGCGTTAAATTTTTTGATCCAATCCATGTTACCAATTTTTTTGTATCATTAACTGTCCAAGGTGTATCTATAATATGCGCATTACCGCCATCAATAACAACTAAGCCTGATGCACCGACCATTCCATAAGAACCCACCTTTTTATATGAAATATGCTGATAAACATTATCAGCGAGCTTTATGATTTGTAGTTTGTGCACTTCTTTATTAGCAAATGCCATGCTAGAAAAGAATACGTAAAGAAAGATAATATGTCTCATAAATTGAGGCCCTATAACGCTTTTATAAGCGGAAAAGTAATGGTTGGCTAAAATGTGAAGCGAAGCCGAGCAAGCTGCTTTTAGCCCTGCTTGATGGGTTTGTTAGGCATTTTTTTAACCAAAACCTTTAAGAAACAATTGGTTTTGTGCCGTAATTTAAACACAACCACTGATGAAAATGTTGCAACCAAAATAGCACCTAAAATATCTAAAGGGAAATGGACACCTACAAAAACTCTAGACAACCCACTAATAAGGCTAAGAAAACAGAGAATAGTACCGATAATTCTAGTTGATTTACTGAATAGCAACATAACAGATATAGAGAAGATAAAAGTCGTGTGATCAGAGGGAAATGAAGAATCAGGTGTATGTTCGACCAATTGAGTTCCCAAATTATCTACGAATGGGCGAGAGTGATAGTAAAAAAGTGAAACAACATAACTAGTTAACATGCCCAGTAATACTGAAAGGCCAGAATTAAGGCTCGATTTTTTTCTCTCGATGCACCCATAAAACCATAAGTAAATAATTATGAGTATAAAAATATACGGCATAGCTTCCGCGACACCAATTAGAGCCGCATCCCATAAACTACTTATTCCTGCATATTGATTGATGAATAGAAAGACTGCTACGTTAAACTTTTCCATGCTACTTGCTCAAAACTCCAATGAATGCCTAACGCCTAAATAACAGGCTAAGTAATGGTTGCCTAAAATTTGAAACGAAGTGGAACGTAGCCAACTGATACGTGGCCTTGTTTATTTTTTTGTTGTTTTTTTAGCAACTCAATTGATATTCTGACCAATGTAAAGTGTTACCTATTAAAACGATACTATCCGATTAGATAAAGCTTAAAGGACCTATAAGTGCCAATGCCAAAATCGCCATCATCACACATGTCCATATCGTCCATTCCGGTTACTTCTGAAGTTAACTTATTGGTGAAAACTTCCCGTTTACAATAAGGTTGTTTAGCTGCAATTGAAGGTTGGTATGCACATGCTGTAAAACATAAAGAAATCAAAGAACCGAGGCACGAACACGGCCAACCGCTATTAGTCCTTTTGATTGTCTTGTCCTTCTTAAGCCGCTTGTTATCTGAAATTTAAGTTCCAGTACAAGTACAAGATAAATCGCCATTTTCCTGGACCCATTGATCATATACGCCACGAACGCACTCTCTTTGAACCTGAGAGCAATCTTGACTATTGACCCCACTGCCGCCGGTTGAATAGGTACAAGCTGATATAGTTAAAGCGAGACACACAGCTAAAATTTTCATACAAACTCCATTTCATATAACGCCCCGTTAAGAGGCTTGTTATAAATAATTACTCAAATAGCGCAAAGATTCTTTTGTCTGAATGTTGTAAGTAAGCGTATTTTAGCTCTAATAAATGACCAGCTAAATCGATAGTGTTAACCTTTTTATTTTCCCATGAACCTTCGTCTGACCAATAAATTGCTATATCTTTAAGCCTATTATCATCAATTGTTGCTAATTCCTCAGAGAAGCTTATCGGTAACAACCAGAGGCTGTCACTTAAAGCAGAACTCGAGCACTTGAAGCAACTGAGTAAATCACCAATATGGTTTTTGGTAAAATTACCACCACCCAAAATTGATGATTCAGGAATGTCTTTAAAACTACTAAAATCGCAATCATTATTTGCTGCGAAGAATGTTACGTCCACACTCAATCCTTTCTTTATTTATAACGCCGCAATAAGCGGAAAATTATAGTTGGCTAAAATGTTTAAGGCACAAAAAATAGTCAACTGTAAATTTTTCGTTTAATTGCCTTGTGTTACGTTTTACAGGGGTGATTTACTTATTTTAAACATTACAAAACTACGAGATAGAAAAACACCGCTAAAAGCACCGTAAAGCAAGCAGAGTGATACTAAAAAGAGGTGTTCATTAATTAGGGGTAACTCTCTAGCAACAGAAAATCCAACAAAATACTTAGTGAAAAAAATAGCCATCATAAGAAGCAGAGGGGTCCAACTACCAGGGATTTTCAATTTGTTACTTTGCACAGAGAAGCTTACTAGCTTGGGGTAAGCCAACTTTAAGCCTGCCACTAAAGTTATAGATAAACCTAGAAACCAAAGACTAATCGTGACCAAAGAAAGTCCAAAAACAGAAAAAACACCAAAAAATGAGAATATGATCATTGATATAGGAAGTATAAAAATTGTTTTTACTTTAACTACTCGCTCCTTACTTTGGATAAAGCCTAAAACAAGTAAAGTAAAAAAAACTGCAAAGACCCATGTAGGTGTATGACTAATTAACTCTGACAACGACTATATCCTTTTGAAACGTATATAGCCCCAATAACAGGCTAAGTAATGGTTGAATGATTGGCTAAAACTGTGAAGCGAAACGTAGCCAACTGTTTATTTCCGTTTAAAGTTCTTGTTATATATCGATTTGACTCGGATTTATCTTTGATGTTAAAACATGATCTTGCCATGTTCCATCTATTTTTAAATAGGACTTTGCCAACCCTTCCTTTTGAAATCCTAGTTTATCCAATAACGTCTCAGAGCGTACATTTGATGGAATATAATTAGCCATAATTCTATGTAAATTGTATTCAGTAAATACGTACAGTATTGATGCTTGAAGCATTTCAAACATTAAGCCTTTACCTTGGTTCTTCTCGGAGATTGAATAGCCAAGGTTACAAGCTTGAAACGCACCATAAACGACATTTGAAAATGTACATAAACAAATAATTTCAGATTTACTTTTATCAAAGGCAACAAGAGAAATTGAAGAGCCTAATTGAAAGTTTTTGAAGTTTAACTTTACTCGTTTTTGTGTTTCTTCTACTCCAAAGTATTCTGCAATTCTTGTTGGTTGCCACTGAGATAAATGGCTACTATTATCACTTTCATATTTGACGAGAAACTCATAATCGTCAGGGGTTAAAACCGAAACAATCAGCCTTTCAGTTTTTAACTCAGGAATTGTTATCAACTCAAATACCTCTTAGGCCCGTTTACTTTCTTGTTATCTTTTTTTATTACTATTATTTAATTCAGGCATTCCTATCAGCTTACCAAGGAACGTATCTAAACCTATTGTTTTTCTAATTCGTTCAGCCCAAAGACCACCAATAACAAACCCAATAAAACCACAAAAAGGTACTCTTAGGCTATATAAATCTCCAGCTTGCATACTAAGAAGAACACCAATTACAACTCCTATTAAAGTTGGTGAAGCTGCAACAGTTAACCAAAGTAATGACTGAGCCATGTATGCTAAAAATTTCATCTGATATCCTTGAAGCTGTTTAAACAGCTAATGGCCTGTTAAGGGGAAAGTTTTAGTTGGCTAAAATATTTGAGGAACGAAAAACAGCCAACTGTAAATTTTCCGTATGTGTTCTTGTTAGCCCAATGCCCGTAATACTTTCTAGCAGCTTATGTTTTATTTTTTGGAGTGGCAGAATATAACCATCCAAAAAATTGGTTAAAGGGATAGAAAAACAGACTAAAAATAATGAAACTTATTAATGCCGGAATAATATCAAAGGAGCTAATAATGAAACTATAATTTATTTCAAAGCCATCCAAAGTGGATGTAGTAAAGCCGCTAGTAAATATTGCCGACATACTACTCGCAAAACGAGAACCATCTTCCTTAATATTTAATTCAGACATCAATACTTCCATTTATGCTAAATGAGCTAACGCCCAAATAACAGGCGAAGTAATCGTTGCTCATAATTGAGAACGTAGTAAATGCGGTCAATTGATGCGTGTCACATTGGAATTCTTGTTATATGCACGTACTACTAATTAGTGATTTTTGTTTATTAATTTCACTAGAGTTCTTATCTGTTTCAGCAATCGCTAAATCTATTTTAGCGGTTGTACATTTATCAGATAACTCTTTGTTCATGAGATAAGTTTGATCTTTTTGCTGCTGAGTTAATCCCTCAGCGCCACTGTATTGATTTCTATCTTCAGGTGCTCGGTCTTGTTGGTACGGTGGTGGTTGACTTGCGCCACATGCTGACAATAAAACGGTCAATGAAAGATAAAGTAGTTTGATGTTCAATACTTGATACTCCTTGTGCATATAACAGCTTGTTATATTTAATAAACATTAAAAAGTGTAATTAATACCGATATTTGCACTTTTCCAACTAGATGAATCCAAGGTCTTAACTGCTAGATCAGGTAAGACCTGGTAATCAAAAAATGCGGATATTTTTTTTGACAATTGATAATTGATACCTATTCCATAGGTGAAACCACTTTCTGAGTGTTTTCCAGTATCAGTAAACATTAAAGAGGTGACAGAAGAGTTACCCTCAACAATTGTATAATTATTTTTAGTTTCTAAACTGTAAGAACTATTGGTAATACCTGCTAAGGCATATACGCTAAAGTCATTGGAAATTGGATATTCGCCTTTTACAAACAAAGAAGCTTGGTTATCGACTTTTTGCTTGTAAACATGCTCCTTATATTCATCTCCACATGCACATAATGAAGAATACTCGGATGTTCCTATATTTAACCTTGTTTCAAAAGCTAAGTACTGGTTGAGTTGATAGCCTAAAACAATTCCGGCTGAGTCTAGATTTATATCTGATGAAGATGAGATTTTTTGATTACTGTATTGCACGCCCATATAGAAGTCATTTTCATTAGCAGCTTGAGCTGTCAGCATAAACATTAAAGGTAAAGTGAGTGGAACTAAGAATAATGCGTTTTTCATTTTAAATTTTTTAAATCCTTTTAATTATAATATTTCAAGTCTAAATACTATTTTCTTAGTACTAAATGTTAACTAACCCATTTGCAATGCTTGGCTAAAAGAAAGAGTGAACGGAGTAAACTAAAGCCAAGCTGTTATTTGTCCACTTAGATTGGCTTGTTAGGTAAACTTACAACCCTGCTGCTTTTCTTGCACGATGACGTACATCAGATGCAAAATCTAAACCTTTGGAAAATAAAGACTCTGCTTCAGTCATTTTCTTGTCATCGCTATCAGCCATGAGAATTGAATTAGACAACACACCATAAAGAGATGATATTTGATTTTGGTAAGCTACCTCGATAGCGTTTTCGACTTGTTTCATTATTATCCTTAATTTATTTCCACTAAAATGATTGAATTCAGAAGTGTGGTTTACCTAATGCCCATTAAGAGGCTGATTAATCGTTTGCTTAAACATGTTGCGAAGCGGAACAGAGAAAACTGTTACGTATCCATTTGATTACATTGTTAGTTTCGGGTTATTAAAAGCACTGATTTTACAATAATTTAACATGTTTGACGGGTGTTAGGAAGAACCAATAAGCGCTTCCGCAAGAAACACCTAAACATGAAGTTTGAGCCCTTATTAATTAGCTTGTTTTGATGAACTAGCCACTAAAACATCAGTGTTAATGCTATATATGGAACAAAATTAAAAATGAGGATACCAATTTTGTAATTTGCAATGTATGAAAAGTACAACGTAGGTAATTTTGCAGCGCTTACACCAGTCAATTTACTATGAGCATTGATAGCAAAGTCTTTAAATATGAAAAGGAATATTGTTGCAAACGCTAATACACCCATGTTTATAGCAGTACACCAACCTAAGAAAGTTGTAATTTGATTTACATCCATAGTGAATTCATTCTCCGTAAATTTGGTTCAACATGACGCTTACTAAGCGGCAATAAAATTAGCGAGGAACGGACAAAAGCCAACTGTTTTTTGTCCGTTTGAGCCACTTGTTATCGGGCCACACGCTAAGAGCTTTACTATATCAAGTTACGAGTTTATGTCTGCTATTCTTTTAGGCTTCCTGTTATCCCAAACTATGACTGTACTCCGCAGTTTTAGAAATGGACGTTCGACAGCGACATACAAAACGATGGCAACTAAAAAGGCGGCTATTCCATAAACAAAGAATTCGATATAACCTTTTGTGCTTAACTGCTCTCCAAAGTTTGTATTCACCATGTGAAATACAGATTTATGGGTAAGATAGAGGCTATAAGCTAATGTAGCGATAAAATATGCGCCTGGTACTTTATATTTACCAAAAATTGAATGTGGGCTAGATGCTCCAGCAACAATAAATGCGAAACTGAATGACAGTATTGGGAAACCTAGTACTGATGCCATATAGCCGAAGCGAACTTTAAAAATCCATATCGAAAGTGCTAGCCCTGAAAAACCCACAAATAAAACCTTATTAGCGTGTTTCATTGTAAAGTCCCACAACTTAGGTTTAAAAACTTTAAGTGTTGCTAGTAATACACCGGCTAAAAGACCGTCTAACCTTGTGTATGTAGGGTAATATATATTCTCAATGTATGACTGCCCCCAACCTAATTCATTCACCCAAATATATCCTCGTAGATACATTCCAAAGGCAATAACAAATAAAGAAAGAACTAAAATTTTGGTAACGCTACTTCGAGGTATTAACAACAATACAATTATCGGAAAGAATAAATAGAAATACTCTTCAATGCATAGTGACCAAACATGTGAAAATGTATTGCTGTTAGAAGTATCTATAAATAAATTGACCGAAAAACTTAAAAACTGCCATAAAGGTTGTAGACCATTTCCTTCTCTAGTAAGCGGTACTAAAAAGTAAATTGTCAAAACTACAATATATGCGGGGAGAACTCTAAAGACTCGATTTATGTAAAACTCACTGAAATTAATCTCCTGCTTTTGAGAAATTAATTTAAACAATTGACTGCCAATTAAAAAACCACTGAGTACAAAGAATAGATCGACTCCCATCCAACCAAGTCCTGAAAACTCCCTATATGGTGTCCCGTATTTCGTAGCGTGAAAAAGCATTACCCAGATAATCGCAATGGCGCGCAATAAATCTAGACCACAAAGTCTATTCATCTTGTTCCTTTTTAGAATTTTAAGGGTGAGATCCGATACTCTACTAGGGTCTATAACGCTTGGCTCAGTGGAAAATCATTATTGGCTAACATGTACGAGTGCTAGCCAACTGTTTAGTGTGCGTTTGAGCAGGTTTTTATGTGTTGATTAGGACAAAAGCACCTACAAAACATAATGTTGAGAGTAGAATGCCGAAAAATGGAATTTTAAACCAGTAATTTTTGGCTAAAAGTAAATATGAAATACCAACAATAGAAGGTAATACTGCAAACCAGCTATTATTAGCAATAAATTGAATGTGTGAGAAAGCTAAAGGAATGTAAATAGCTGCAAAAAGTATTATGCCTAGACTATGACTAGCATTAAAACCTACCCAAGCCCGCCAAACAGTTGTTTCTTTAGTGAGGGCAGGTGAAGTACTTTTCATTGCTGCGGTTACATCAGAGTTATACGGATTAAACTTGTCAGTAAAGAAAGTATAAACAAGATGCACAAAGCCAAGTATGCCGAAGATTGAAGCACCTATTATGAATAGTATCTGTGAAATCACGCGTAACTCCTTTTAAAAACCTAACGCCGAAATAACAGGCTAAGTAATCGTTGGCTAAAATGTAGATGAACGAAAACAGCCAACTGTAATTTTCCGTTTAATCGCATTGTTATGTGAATTAACTACATGCTAACTTTTTTTGTTGTTTACAAGTCTTTTGGGACAGCTCAGTCGATTCACCGCCCATACAGAAATCCAATCTCAACGTTATTTTTTCGGGGGCCAAGTTTACAAGTGTTGAGGTGGGAATCCATTTCCATTTTTTTAACATTTTACGTGAGTATTTACCTATATGCTTTTTAGGTACTGAGTTGATGATCTCTATATTTTCAGTGTTACCTGAATCTGAAATATTAAAAGATAAAACAGCACAACCTCTAACCCCTGATCGAGCAAGTTCTATTGGATATTTAGGCGTTTTTTTATTTGCACGCTCCCAAATAAAGTTACTCGTTGGATTTATATCTGTAACCTGCACATCCGCATAAACCTTCTTCGCGCCACAACTTGTGGATATACTCATAAGTGCGAAAGCAGTTAGGAAAGATAAATTTCTCATAAACACTCCATTGTTTAATAAATTCACATAAAGCCGCCATAAGCGGCTAAAGAAAAGCTTGCTCTAATTTGCGAGGCACGAACACAGCAAGCTTTGATGTGTCCGTTCTTAATGGTCTTATTAGTAGTTCAATACTATTGTCGACACAGTGCTTTCAAATAAAAAACACTTGAACTGAAATTATATTCAGCAAATAAAATGCAAAGTTATGCTGCCTTTCTTATTTTCTATAAAACTCAGAAAGTGCCTCAAAATAACCAGGTATCATAATAAGGGCATGCGGCAATGAAAAATAGCTTATTTTTGAATGTATTGTTTTTACTGAATGATTAGAAAGAGCCGCTTCAACTTGTTTAAACGAATCCCTCATGACACCACCTTCGAGACCAAGATTTAAATAGATAAATCTTTTCTTTTTTAAATCAACACTCAAGCCATTTTTAAACGATGAGACAGAAATATCTGAGTCTTGAAATGAAGGGCTAAAACTAAAATATCCGTCAAAACTGCTTCTATGCTTGGTAAAACTATATGCTGTAAATAGGCCTCCATAAGAATGCCCAGCAATCAGTTTTCGATCTCCGGTGCGAAAGCTTTTCGTGATGTTAGGGATTAACTCATTATCAAGAAACTCATGGAAAAGACTAGCCTCACCAGATGACTCATTCCCAAAAACATCCACAGCCCCTTTGAGTCTGAAATCCCTTGCTCGCATTCCCTGACCTTTAATGGCAACCGTTATCATTTCTGGGATGAAGCCTAAATATGCCAGAATTTTTACAGTCGCTGCCGCTAAGTAATTATGTTGTGGATTTTCACCATCTAGCGTATATAGCACATCATAGGATTTGTCACTTGTGGAATAACCTGAAGGAAGGAATACCGTAATATTACGCTGTTCATTCAACACCTCAGAATATATAGAAACAGTAGTCGCATTCGCCGAAACATCTGCTAATAAAACCTTTCCCCAAACCAGTATAATGATACCGAATAAAGAAAATACAATAATAACTGATTTCATATCGGGTATTTTATAAATACAACTTAAGCGTCCAACATAATAATTATTGCGACTTAATTCTTCACTAGAATTTTTTTTGTTTAACATCAAAACACTGGCAAATATACTTGCCGCAATATGCTTAAAAAAGGAAACTATATCGTACCAAGGTGGCATACCGCACACACCAACGCATTCCAGTCCACCCAATTCTATATAGTAAAAAACAAGCCCAGTTATACCGACAGGAATAGCTGCAACAAAGGGATGAAAGTTGGTGTGTTTTATAGCTAAATAACTGCCAAAGAAATAAATCGTAAAGGTCAAAATTATTTCAGCAATATAAAACGAATTTCCTACCTTATACGGCGATATATCGATGAAAAGACCAAGTAAGTTGAACGCACTAAACCAGGACAATCCTACGGTAAATATACATAGGGCTAAGACTATTATGAGATTTTTAACGGTAATCAAATTAAATCTATCCTTAAGGGGGGGAGTTAAGTTGAGCTATATAGCCTGAAAACGCTCTACTTTGACTGTTAATGCCCACTTAATAGGACAAAATAGTTGGTTATAAAGTGAAACGAAACGAGCCAACTATTGCGTGTCCCTCTTTAAAGTCTTGTTATATTTTTGTAGCCACTTCAGTTGGTTTAAATACCAGGTAGAGTAGGGGACCTATTGATACAAACACTAAAGTTAGTAATGCAAAGGGAAGAAAATACCCAATTGATTTTCCACTGTTTTTACTATCTTGATACATCCAAACTATTGCTAAGAATGCCATGATATAAAGATCTAATACAACTTGAGCCGTATCTGGACTAGAGATTAATTGGTAACCAAAGCTTAGTAATGACTGCTCTGCAATTGACATCGTATACAAGGTATAACCTGTAAAGATGAATAATAATATTGCTGAAGTTATTCGGAGTTTCAAACCATATTCCTTTTGGTAAAATTTATGAAAAAATATAACGCTTACCTTTGATGGTCTTGTTATATTTACGTATACACTGCTCTATGTTTTAATAATAAATGAGACAACAATAGTGGCAGTAAATTAATAATTAATTGAGAATTGCTTTCGCTAGTTTTATTTAATAAAACCCAACCATCACTGCCCATGACTTCGATTGATTTAATATTGATTTTTTCAACTTCAGGTGTTTCAAAGTACCAATCACCTGATACGCGGAAGGTACCAAAATCTGTATTTATGCGACTAATGTTGAAAGTTTTCATCAAACCTCTTGGTAAATATAATGCCGACATAGCCAACTATTACGTGTCAGCTGTTTAATAGCCTTGTTATATTTTTATTTAATCAAGTACTGTACTTTACTTAATTTATTAACACTATGGTTTAAATAACAACGATATGATTTTGAACCACTATAAGCTCCATCTGTGTTTTTAGAATTTAACTCTAAAATAAGCACTTGCCTAGCTCCGCTATTATCAGTTGTCCAAATTCTTTTCGATCCTTCAATTCTTACAGATTCAGGAAATTTGAAATTTGCCATATGAAGGTTAAAGCACTCTTGTTTAGCCCCGTTCATTTCTGTTTGGCTTGTCTCCCTTCCAGAGTAGTTATCAACCTCTATTTTTTCATATTTGTCATCACAAGGAGTTTGGCTAAATGTACTTACCCCATCAACAGTGCATTTATATACAGAATCAGCGAAAGAAAATAGAGGAGTTAACACGAATAGCAAAATTAATATTTTCATGATTGATCCAAATAATAGGTTGTTGAGTGAAAAAATATAACGCCCAAATAACAGGCTAAGTAATGGTTAGCAAAAATTTGAAACGAAGTGGAACGCAGCGAACTGTTACGTGTACTTGTTTATTTTCTTGTTATGTTTTAAGTATACTAAACACATGATTATTATAAAACTTATCGTTTTTATATATTGATTTTTTATGAACTGCCTCTAATTCGAAACCACATTTTCCTAGTACGTGCATAGAAGCAGTATTTTTAGAAAAAACTGAAGCAAAAAGCCTAACAATATCTGTAGTTTTGAATACCAACGATATGATGTCATTTATAGCTTGCGTAGCAATACCTTGCCTCCAATAGTCCTTTGCAATCCAGTACCCAATTTCAGCAGAGCGTTGATATTCAAACTCTCCCTGTTCTGCACCTATGCATCCAACTAAAGAGCCATTAAAATCTATAGCTTTAACAATACCAATTTTACTTCCAGTCGAAATCCACCATTGCGCATTTTCCAGTGTATAAGGTGTTGGGATCTTAGACGATAGGTATTTAACCACTTCTGGATCGTTCAAAATACACAAAAGTTGAGCTGTATCACCTTCGTCAAAATCTCTAAAAGTTATCATAGGTATTATTTAATCATCCAAGCTAGAGGAAAACATAATGCCGTTTTAAGTGGCAAATGGCAGTTGGTTAAAATAAGAAAGGCACGAACAAAAAGCCAACTGTAATTTGTCCGACTTGAAAGCCTTTGTTATATTTTTGGTATTACAGCAACTATTTCAACTTCGATAAAGTGTCCTTTCTCGTATAATCGACTTACTTGAACAATTGATGAACTAGGGTATTTATCTTTATTGAAGAATGATTTTCTCAATTCAGTATGAGCTTTCATTTTCTCAATATCGGTTGTATAAATAACCTGTTTTACAATCGCATCACTGTCAACACCATAATCTTCTAATATTTTATTGAGATACTTATAAATTTCTTTCATTTGTTCAGGGAAAGTAGGTTTGTCACTGGCTATTCCTGATATATAAAGTGTATTTCCCGCTCGAACTACTTGAGAATAACCATAATCATTTTCCCACGAATAATAATTTTTTCTCTCTACGGTTTGCGCTGTAGAACTAGCAGACAATAATATCGATATAGCTACAATTAAGGTTAATTTAAAATTTGAAATCATTTGTGAACTCTAAGTTGATAATAATATAACGCATGTATAAGTGGATAAATATAGCCGGCTAAAATGAGATGAAAAAAGCTAGCCAACGCCTTACTCATTATGGGCTTTGTGAGAATTCCATAGTCCAATTTGTTTCCCAAGTATCACCATTATCTTTTGAAAAAGCCTGTTCCCACTTAGGTTTGCTTGGATCTAACGAGATCCATTTAAATCTGACTTTTATATTAACCCCACTGAGTACATCATCAGCATAAAATACTCCAACATCTTCAGTAAAACTGCCTACCACTGGCACATCTAATGCGTCAGGGAATCGCCCATCTAACCACCAGATAGACCATGAATTGAATTCGGCATTATAAGAACGAAGGGCTACAGCTCTAAATGATGATTCAGGAAATTTAAGGAGGACGTCTTCCAAATTACCAAACCCACCCAGAGTTTTTCTTGTGGAAGAACTCCCTTCAAACTCAATCCATTCATCACAGTCATTTAATAAATCTTTCAGTCTACGATGTTTTACTTTCCAATCACCAATTATAAAGTCAAAGTCCTTTGGTGCATTAACTTCTATATCTTCTAGCATAATTTTCCTAGGTATTAGTGCATGAATTATTGGGAAAATTATACATGTAACTGTGTTTATGTACAGTTCTTAGTGTTACTGCGAGTTATTTAAGTTGAGTAACTCCTTACTAAGTGGTGAATATTGCAGGTTAAAATGTACGGGGAACGATTGTTAGTCAACTGTTTAGCGTCCGTTAGAGTAACTTGTTAACTTCTGTATTCAAGAATCGAGCAACATTGAATGATAAATTATACCATCCGCATTTTGTTGAGTTGCGTCTAAACGAAAACCAAAACTCTCATAAACTGGAATAGCCATAGTCGAAGACTTTACCCAGTAGTTGCCATTACCTCCATGAGCTATACAAATTGCATTTGCTTCTGACCATAATTGTCTTGCGATATTTAACTTTCTAGAAGTAGGGTCAACAAAAAGCTGACTTAACTTCTCATTTTTATATATCGCTATTACTCCAACAATTCTGTATTCCTTGATAAAGCATAACATCAAGTATTCCTTATTTTGGATGCGACTTTTTATAGCTTTCAATTCGAGAGTTTCTTTAAAGTGTGCAACACCTTCTTGATTAAAGTCGGTGTTACTTTCTGGCTCAACTGCGCTCAGAATGAGAGATTGAATCCCTTCAGCATCATTGGTTGTAGCTTTTCGTATACTCATTCTAATCCTAGGAAGTTAACACGACAATAAGCGGCTAAGTAATAGTTGGCTAAAATGTGTAGCGAAGCGAAACGCAGCCAACTGTTGCGTGTCCGTTGATAATACGCTTGTCATAAGCAACCTACTGATAATCTATCAGACTCAAATTTTCTTTTTTACACACATTAATTATTGCCTCACGTTTAGCAAGTTTGCGAAGGTATCGTGATAAATTACTGAATGCTAAAGGAGGGTGTTTAAATTCATCAGCCCAAACAGCTAACATAAACAAAAAATAATCGCAGGTACTGATAGAGTTGCCAATGAGAAAGTCTTTATTTTTAATCTCGTGGTCAAGCAACTTAAACATGTCAGTAATCCTGCTCTCTTGCGCTTCTATAATACTCTCAACAGCATTGACATCTGTTGTATGTTTTTGAGGATAGAAATACACCATTAGTTCGGCTTGAACCGTATTTGTTAAATACATCATCCATTGAAAAAACAATGTTCTATTTTTATCTCCAACTTGCGGTATTAAATTTGAATAAGGGTGAGCTTCCGCCAAATGTATACAGATCGCGGGACTTTCAAAAATAGCAAAGCCATCATCAATTAAAGTGGGGATTCGGCCTGCAGGATTTAAAGCCAAATAATCAGAAGATTTTTGCGCATTATTTTTTCTATCTACAGTGATTAACTCAAAGTCTACTTTCAGCTCTTCGAGTACAAAGTGAGGGGCCATACTGGCATTCAAAGGGTAATAATACAGTTGGTACAAAGAGCACTCCTTCTGATGTTGCTTATAACGCCCAAATAATAGGCTAAGTAATGGTTGGCTATAATGGTTAAGCGAAGCCAACTGTTTTTTCCTTGTTTAATTTCTGGTTATGTTTCAGTTAACTCCATATGAATTAATGGGAAAGGATTACCTTGACCATCTAATGGCGAATGAGCTATAACGCTAAAACCTAAATGTTTGTAAAAGCCAATCGCATCTGGATTCTGTTCATTTACATCTACTTCATTGGCAGATTGATTTTCAATCGCATTTTTAAGTAAAAGCGAACCAATACCCTGATTTAGGTAGTCTGGCGAAATAAATAACAATTCTACGTTACAATCTGCGACCCCAATAAAGCCAGTAATTTTGTTACTGTTATTTTTAGCTATACGTAAATCTACAGCATCAAAATAATGTTCAAGTATGAGTGGTTTTAACGATGAAATATTTTCGTAACTCAAAAAGTCATGAGTAGCACGAACAGATGATTCTCAAATTTCAATTAATTCTAAATATTCGGCTTTCGTCGTAGTATCGATTTGCATACTGAACCTTTAAGCAACTTGTTATGAAACTGATTTCGCTGGTTTATTAATCGCAGGATAACCGATACAAAAAAGTGAGGCGATTAACAAAACGCTGTACTCAATTCCATTAGAGCCTGAACCAACAACAAACCATCCATGCGGTAAATGTACCAGAATTAAACCAGTAAAATAAATAAGAATATAGGTTGTACAAATATAGGGTAATTTTTTACCCGCTACCAAAAATAGTGAACCTATAATCTCAAAGAGAGTAATACTTAAAGCTATCCCGAGACCAAAAGGAAAACCTTCACCAGTTAACCAACCACCAAAAGGTTCATAACCTCCAGTTAAAAGACGATGCCAACCATGACTCGCAATGATTATTCCAGTAATACTTCTTAAAAATAAGAATGAAAACTCTTCTCTAGATTTAACTGCACTCATAATTTAATACCTAATATCCATATAAAGCTTGGTTGATTACAATAACTCTCAAATAGAATGTAAAACACAACGTCTCATTAAGAGGTAAATAATTGTTGGCTAAAATGTTTGAGGAACGAAAAACAGCCAATTGAAAATTTTCCGTTTAATTGCCTTGTTATATACTATTGCTTTGCATGCTCTCGTAGGCTTTTATTAAGTTGACTTGACACTTGATAGCACTCAACTTGCTTTTTTCCTTTTAACGATTTACAGCCAGTTAATATCTTAGGTTCATTACCCGGTAGAGGTTGATCATATATAACTGACTTTGATAGCTCAATATCAGCTTTAAAACCCATTTCAGAGAAGCTTTCACTATTATCATTATTATCATTATTATCTTTAGTCGGAAACTGACTATCTACAACCATTCCAAGAACTGTACAGCCTTGGATTAAGCAAAGTAATGTTAGTAATAATATTTTATTTCTCATAGATAGAATCCATAACCATGTATATAACACCTCGTTAATAGGCAATAAAATAGTTGGCTAAAATTAGCGAGGAACGAGAAAAAGCCAACTGTTATTTGTCCTTGTTTATTTTCTTGTTATATTTCTTTGAACTCAGGCTTTAATAAGCCATAACATTTTAAATCGTGAAACTCATTTTTCCAGTAACCACTAGCTCGACGGACACCTTCTTCTTTAAATCCAAGTTTTCTCAGTACAGACTCTGAGGCAGTGTTACCAAGCATGGTATCGCCTTGGACTCTATGAAGTTCACCAAAGGGTAGTTGATTAGAAAAGGCTGAATCGATAATCTTGTGTAAGGCTTCGGTGGCATAACCATATCCCCAATATTTAGAAGATAATTCGTAACCTATACCTGCATTTTTCATCTTTTGGTTCCATGAATTAAAGCCGCAGGTGCCAATTAACTTACCAGTACCTTTTATACGAATAGCCCATCGGATGCCAACTGCCTCACTGAAGCGAGTATTGAAGAATTCAATTAATTTTAACGACTGCTCTTCTGAATCATAAACGTCTATATCGTAAAATTTGACAACGTCCTCTTCTGAAAAGATACTTAATAGTGCATGACTATCATTCGTTGATAGCTTAGTAAGCATTAAACGAGATGTTTCTAACTCTGGGAAATTCACCTAAATCCTCCATGAAATAAAACGCCCAAATAATGGGTAAGAAATAGTTGGCTAAAATGTGAAACGAAGTGGAACAAAGCCAACTGTATTTGTCCCGATTGAACAGCTTGTTAGAGAACTGTAATACCGTAGTGGATTGCAATATCATTTTCAAAGAAGAACACAATCCCTATTAACATACCAAACTGATAAACTTTACCATTATTATTACTTTCAAAAACACTTACATTAGGATTGAACAAACTAACGAGAAAAGTGATAGGAAAAATAATCCCATGCCAAAAACCTGCTAAGAATCCGGCAGGTTTAGAGCCAGTTAATTTATATTTAGAAGAGCTGCCTCCAATTGATAAAATATTACTCATTTATTCTCCATACTTAATAAAATTTTCGTTTGATGTTCTTGTTATACGCAACCATCTCGTTATTATTAAATGAAGGGATAACTAACTTGCATGTTCGAAACGTAGGTTATCTTCATTAACTCCAACTTCACTGAAACCACTTGAAATTAACACTCGTTTAGACGCTTCATTTTCCTGTGATGTGTGAGCAATAATACTCTTTGTTTTTTCAAAAGAGTATGCGTTAGAAACCAACGAATTTACTATTTCTGTTGCATAACCACGGCGCTGCCACTCAGGTAATACCGAATAGCCGATCTCAACTTTTCAGCAAGTAAGTGCGGTGTTTCAAGCTCTATACGAATATGTGCAGCTGACGAAGATATTAATTCAATACGATCAGATTTTATGTTGTTTATAATATTAATTTACTCCACTGTTGGAATTAGTAGCGTTTAACGCCCAAATAAAAGGCTAAGTATTGGTTGGCTATAATTGTGTAGCGAAGCCAACTGTTGCGTGTTCGTTAAATTGCCTTGTTAGCAATATACTATTCTTTGTTAGTAAATTTAGCATAATCAGTAGTGATTTTTGTTCCATTTTCCGTTTTAGTAATCGTTGCTTTATCAATTAAAACAACGGAGTGTTTTAAATGAATTTTTACACTACCACTGGCAATGGATGGTGTAGCAGTTTCCCATTTAGAGTCAATTAAAACTTCATAAGTTATGTTTTTTGGTAAAAATATTTCTACATTACCACTATAAACTCGATATTCATTATTGCTAGATGTTACTAATTTTTCTGAGTATATTTTAATATCTGATGCCACCGATGGTGGCACTAGAAATAACACACTACTGAATATTGCTATAATCACTGAAGATAAAATTGCTATTTTTTATTTGGAATGTTTTTTCTTCACCGTCATTTCAGCTTTAAATAACTTAGCTACATCTAGCTCAAAACAAGATGCTAATGCTTTAACCGTTTCCAATGAACCCGAATCGTTATTTTCTACTCTTTGAATTGTTCTTAAACTTACAGCACTAACATCAGCTAAGTGCTGTTGGCTCCAAGCTCTAACTTTACGTTCTGCTATAATTTTTTCACCGTTTATTTTCATTTCCATTTGTATTTCTCACATGAATATATTGAAACTATATCCTGTAAAAAAATTCCTTATTTGTATACGACATATTTACGTCAACTTAACGACAGATACGTGCCAGACTGCTAACGCCCAAATAAAGGGCAAGAAATAGTTGGCTAAAATGTTGAGGAACGAAACAATAAACTGTTTTTAGTCCTGCTTGATTTTCTTGTTATGTGTTTTTTTCTGTAACTTCAGTTTTTATTAAAACCAACCTAAACTCTCCGAAATTTTTACCTAAAACCATTTTTAGAGGTATAACCGATATACCTAAACCAATTAAGAAACCTATTGGTTGGACAATCATCTTAATTGTTTCAACAGGAACGCCTATAGCACCAAGAATTAAGCCGAATATAAATCCAACAAGTGCACCTATAACAACGGCACCCAAAATAGCCAAAATATTACGCCAAAGAAATGACCACCAAATTCGTATAACTCTTTTCCAAGTGATTTCCAATTCCATTTATTACTCCATGATCAGATTAGTGGGTAACACTGACTTTTAACGCCCTGTGAAGGGGATTATAATAGTTGGTTAAAATTGTGAGCGAAGCCGAAAGCGGCCAACTGTTAGAAGTCCCGTTGATTTACTTGTTATATGTGTGTTGAGGGCAAACACTGAAATGACTAAGAATATCAAAGCTTGTAGCGTGGCATGAGTAGATTTAAAACCCGATCGCCACTTTACTGCTAATCATGAATTTGAGCCGTTTATATAAAACTGATTAAGCGTAAACATAAGCAGAATTTATAAAACCTAGGGGGACGTTGAGCAATGAGCACTAAATCCATTTAGGCGAAAACTGTGTAAGCGAAAATACAAAATATTTAATGCCACTAAAGTTACCACAAAAGAGAACAGAAACAAGCACTAAACTATAAATTAAATATCCAATCTACAAAAAAAATCATTCGAGTCAGTGGCGACATATAACGCCCAAATAACAGGCTAAGTAATGGTTGGCAAAATTGTGTAGCGAACCAGACCTAGCCAACTGTTAAAAGTCCTGCTTGAATGGCATGTTATAAAGCTATTGGTACAAACTACCTTTATGCTTTAACCAACCACTTATATGATGCCTATTTGGATCTTGATGAGTCCAATGCACTACACCACCTTTTTTATTCCATTCATATTCACCATAAAACTGAACAGTATCACCTTTTGAAATCGAATTAATTCTTGGCGCAAGATCAATATTATGTGCGATTAAAATAGTGTTACCAGAGCTTAATTTAAGGATGAATTTTTGATGACGTGAACCTTGATTATCATCGTTTAATATACGAATAACTTTGCCAGCGCCTTTAACTTGAACATTACTTTGATGATTTTTATAGGCTTCCTTTAGAGATGAAGCATTTACAAAATTCGACCACTGTAAAAAAGTAAAGCCTATTAGAATCAATATTAATAGTTTACGCATATACCAAACCTTCCCTAAATTTATAACGCTCAAATTAAGCGGACTAAAATTGTCGGCTAAACTTGTTGAGGAACGAAACACAGCCGACTGTATTTTGTCCTTTTTAACGGCTTGTTGGGCTTTAATATCAATTAAAGCCCAACAGAAGCATTGTACCTATTAATATGAAATTCAATTGGAGATTAAAAATAAAACCTTTAGTAGGAAACATTTTAGGAAAAATACGATTTCTTAATTTTGAATATGGTGTGTATGCCGTATTGAAGTAATGTAAAACCCCACAAAATATCGATATACTGAAGCAGGATAAAGCTAGCTCTAGTATAGAAATATTAACTGAAATTATTTCAATAGAAGGCGTTACATTTGTAGCTCTAAAGTTGTTGAACAAAACAAATATGCTATAAAGTATAAAGATTTTAGACATTTGAGAATAACTGATATATTTTTCTTTGGGTCTACCTACTTCGATATTATCCATAATTTCATTTAGTTTCCATTTTTAAAATAGTGTTCAATATAATCAGGAAGTACAATTTTCCTGTATGCATAACGCGCACTTAAGCGGAACATAACCAACTGTTTTTGTTCCATTTGAAGTGTTTGTTATACATTGCTTTAATTAAAAGTACATTTTTTAGATAACTTTTCTTTAATATGTTTGGGGATATACATATCGAATATTAAATAGTTATTACCTTCAATAGTAACTTCAATATGTATACTTTCTTTAGATCCGCCAAGGTTTTTCTCTGCCCAATCAGGCTTCTTTTTATACACTCGACCAGTAAAATTTAATTTTACTTTGGAATTAATAAACTTCTTAAACATAGAAATGTTATCAGGCAATACATAGCCTTTTATTTCATGTTCAACTAAGAATGGTGTATCAGCGCCATCATCATTCTCTCCACCTATAGGCCATATATAGATATTGCTATTTTCAGGGATATCAAAAAAATTCCATGCCTCCTGGGTGAAAGAGGTATAGCAATTTGTTTTCATTTCCTGATCTATTGAAATGGGAGAGCAGCCCAATATGAATAAACTAAAAATAATAAAGTGAAACTTAAACACCTGAACCATCCTTGAATGTATAACGCCGCCATAAGCGGCTAAGTAACTGCTTGCTAAAGTGTGAAGTGAAGCGGACCCCAACAAGCTGTTATTTGTTCGTTTGAACGCCTTGTTATAAGTAAATATAGATACAGTATCTTAGGCTTTATCTAGGATACTTTTAAGTTCAGACCTCAAGCGGATTAAAGAATCTAAGTGATTACTTGAGGACTTTACACCTCCATCTTCAGCTTGCCTAGATTGAGAAAACTTAACCATTTTTAATGCCATATCTATTTTTTCAACTAAAGCATGAGCATCTTCTGGTATTGGACTAATCCATTGCAATGAAGATGATAAATCCTCGGTTCCATTTTTAGATAAGGATTTTATTAGTTCAGCAGAGTACATAGATTTCCTTTACTTATAACGCCCAAATAAGGGGCGAGTAATTATTGGCTAAAATGTGGAGCGAATGCGAAACCCAGCCAACGATTAGGAGTCCTGCTTTATTTTCTTGTTATGTGTTTGAGGCTAACTTTGTATTTAGTTCAGTAAGAACATCTTTTATCAAATGTGCACATGCTCCAACAGTCGATATAGGAGCAATAAGGGGTAATAAACTATTTAACTGGTTATCACCCGAAAAATATGAAATTAAAAGTATAAAAATAATTGGCACAACAACTAAAAAAATCGCAAAACCAATGTGCTTGTTTACAACCGTTATTATTTCATTATCAGTAATAGAATTCATTTATAAAGTCCTTTTTTAAATATAAAGTGAT
>JALJPA010000065.1 GCA_022969215.1 Colwellia sp.
GACAAGCTTAACTATGTTGGTGTTATGGCAATTGAGTTTTTCCAAGTAGGCAATCAGCTATTGGTAAATGAAATTGCGCCAAGAGTACATAATTCAGGTCATTGGACTCAGCAAGGTGCTGACACCTGCCAGTTTGAAAATCATTTAAGAGCAATTTGTGATTTACCTCTAGGTAGTACAGCGCTTGTTCGTCCAACTGCAATGATCAATATTATTGGTGAGGATAGTATCCCTAATGAAGTGCTTGCTGTACCAAGTGCCTCTGTACATTGGTATAACAAAGGCAAGCGTGTCGGTCGCAAGATGGGCCATATTAATGTTAGCGGTAACAATGAATTGCAACTTGCTCAGCGTTTGCAAAGTTTAGCTGATATCCTTTGCAATAAAGCCTTCCCTGATCTTAGCGACTTCGCTAAAGACTATTTAGCTAAGCAAAGCTAATAAATATTGTAGCTAATAACAAAAAAGACGCCTCTTCACATAGTGAAAGGCGTCTTTTTTTATTTCTAGGATAGTTACATAACCTTGTCATGTCTTCTGCATATGAGAGCATTTTTTATCTGCACACTGGTATTTAAGCCCTGCAGCCATATTTCTCTTTAATAAGAGTGGAAATTGACACTTTTCACAATTACCGCTAATAGGCTCATGGTTAACAACAAACTTGCACTTAGGGTAAGCATCGCAGGAGTAAAACTTCTTACCAAAGCGACTGGTCTTTTCTTGTAATGCACCACTTTTACAGTTTGGACACACCACATTCGGTAAGGTTTCTTGTGCTTCTTGTTCAATATGATGGCATGCGGGGAAGTTACTACAACCAATAAACATACCATAGCGACCTTGCTTCACTGCTAGCTCATGGAAACACAAGGGACATTCACTACCCGGTAGTATTTTATTTTCAACACGTTCATGTTCTACTGTGGCACGGGTATATTGACAATTAGGGTAATTTACACAGCCTAAAAAAGCTCCGGACTTACCTCGCTTAATTGTTAACTCTGAGCCACATTCTGGGCATATTTGATACTCTTTCTCTAAAGCATGTTCGTGATGAGTAAAAAGAGATTTATCAGATTCAGGCATTTTAGGAGTTTGCGCGTAAAACAAGTATGGCGCTATTATGCCATAAAACCCGGCTAAACAATATACTGAGCGGCAGCTGACTAAAAATGCTCTACTATTTATGAGTCAGCTTGCTAGTGGTTATTAGTGTAGTGGCCCTTCTTGTTCTTCAAAGATTAAATCTTCTAATTGGGAGTAAGCAGACTCTTTACCTGGCACATTGAATAACACCATAAGAATTACCCACTTAAGGTCATCCATAGAGAAGTACTTAGTATCAAGCTCCATCACCCTATCAATAACCATTTCGCGGGTAGTAAAATCAAGTACATTCACTTGCTCTAAAAATAAAATAAAACCACGGCTTGGTGTATCAAGCAGCTGCATTTCTTCGCTGGTATAGATACGTACTGACTTACTGCCAACTCGGGTAAGGTAAGGGTAAGCGTCGGTGTCTTGCAACGCGGTAAGTTTTTCTAACCAATTTAATGCTTTATATATTTCATCCTGATGAAATCCAGCTCGTGTTAACTCATCGGTTAACAGGTCATGGTCCACCATGGGCTCTGCTTCATTTTGGATATAGGTTTCAAAAAGATACATTAAGATATCGAACATAATTAGCCCCTTATATATTTTGCGTTCTAATGTAGCCACCAGGTACCGCAGTTACCAGACCACTTAGCTCAAGCATTGTTAATCTAGTTAACACTTCCTCTACGGGAAGTTCGCTTCGCGAAACTACTTTATCAACGGGAGTAATTTCAAATCCCACACTAGCCAACAATGCATCGTTACACAAGCCTTTTTGATTTATTTCATTTACTCCTTTGTTAATGGCTTGTTCAACTGGTTTTAACGGCTGTTCATCACTCTTTAAGTGTAGACTAGGTTTATTGGCAAAAGCGAACTCCTCTATTATATCGGCACATTGCTCAACAAGTTTAGCGCCTTGTTTAATTAACCAGTGACAACCTTTAGCCTGCAGGTTTTCAATAGAACTTGGTATGGCAAAAACGTCTCTATTTTGTTCTAGTGCGCAGCGCGCGGTAATCAAAGAACCACTTTTTAATTCAGCCTCGACCACTAAGACTCCTACGCTCAAGCCGCTAATAAGACGATTTCTTTTTGGAAAGTGCCCTGCTCTAGCCGGTGTTCCTGGAACAAACTCACTAATAATAGCGCCACCAGATTTAATTATTTGTTCGGCTAAGTTACGGTGTCTTGCTGGATAAACTTGATCTAAGCCAGTAGCAACAACCGCAACTGTGCCGGTAGACTCACTCAAAGCGCCACGATGAGCTGCAGCATCGATACCAAGTGCCAAGCCGCTAGTGATAACAAAATTGTGTTGAGCGAGTTGTTGGCATAATGAAAAGGCGGTATCTCGACCTCCTGCGCTAGCAGAGCGACTGCCAACTACGGCTAACTGTAGCGCATTGAGTAAAAATGGATTGCCCTGAAGGAATATCACTAAAGGTGGATCATAAATTTGTTTTAATAATTGTGGGTAGCAAGCATCATCAAAGCAAATTAAGTCACTATTACAACTTGCACTGTCTTGTATAATTTTGCTTATTTGTTGCCAGTTAGGCTGATAGAAAGCACTAAGTTGTTTAACACTTAAGCCATTGGCAGAAGTAAGCACAGAAGGCTTATCATTAAACGAAAAAAGCGCGGTTAAACCAAAGGTTTCAACCAGCGCTATTTTTTTGTGAGTGGCTAACCGAGGGATAAGCCTTAAAGCTAACCAATATTCAATATTACTTTTACTGTTATTATTCATTACTTGTCTTCTCCCTAAGAACAAGTGGCCTGCTATATTTTCTCTTATCTAAAAGAGGGAAATATAGTATTTAACAGTGGGCTATTCTGGTGCAGTAATCAAATCATTAATTCTGGCAGGTTTTTGCGTACTCAAAATAAGTGCCATGCTTGCTTTTTGATATACTTTAAAGACCATTAACTCGCCTAATTTCTCTGCTGGCATTTTATAATCACCACCAGTAATTCTATTCCAAGTGGAAGTTTCAGCAACATAAGCGGGGCCATCACCAGTATCAACTACAGCTGGACTGGTGCGTTTTATTGCCATAACATCTCCAACAGTCACGTTATGCTCCAAGCCACGGTTAATCATAACAACTTCCAGCTTGGCAAATTCACGGCCATTACTGGTGGCTTTAACAATAGCCCCACGTAATGATTCATTCGCGGCTTTCATTGAAAAAACAGCTGGGAATAGCTGCCCTTCATTAATAGGTACAACATAGTTGCCCGCATGAATTTCTCTTTTTACCGAGCCAATATTCATGGTAGAGGGCACATCATTTTCAATATCGCCACGCTTTAACACCTGTCCGGTACCGACTAAGTTGACATAAAAACCTAAAGAGTCATCAGTTTCTGGATCGAAGAGCTCTTCACCTTTATCGTAAATAGCGTAGCTTTGCGCTACATCTAGATCAGCATTAACATAAACTTTAAAGTCTTTGATGGTCATTCTATAACCTTCATCACTACCAATGATATGGGGTAAGGCTTCTAGCTCATCTTCGGTAAATAAGTGGTCATATCGAATAAAAGGTGCAATAACTTCTAGCGGTAATAAGGTAATGGCAGAGTCTTTTTTCTTCTCTTGGCGAATCTTAGGCGACCATTTATAACTAGGCTTTCCCGGTTCAACCACTAACATAGGCTCACCGTTTTCATCAAAAACTAGCTTTAAAATATCACCGGGATAAATTAAATGTGGGTTATTAATTTCTGGATTTAAGCGCCATAATTTAGGCCATAACCATGGTTGCTCAAGAAACAGAGCTGAAATATCCCATAAAGTATCACCTTTCACTACCACATATGTTTTAGGTGCGTCATCATTAAGTTTTATCTGATCAGCAAGTGCAATCAATGAACAAGACAGTAAAGATAGCGAGAGTATTATTTTTTTAAGCATTGAGCTCGTTCCTTTTGCGTACTTACTGCTATAACGCACTATAATTATTAGTTATATCGAGTGACTTTAAAATGCAGGTTTCAGTTACAGTTACTTGAGTATATAATTAAAACATAACATTCTAGGTGAATTATCGCTAATTCTTTTAACAAAAT
The DNA here is from genome assembly GCA_022969215.1 of Colwellia sp. Classification (GTDB taxonomy): domain Bacteria; phylum Pseudomonadota; class Gammaproteobacteria; order Enterobacterales; family Alteromonadaceae; genus Colwellia. The sequence continues at coordinate 4,180 of JALJPA010000065.1, forward strand.
ATGACTATTTTAACTGTTTTACGTTTCCCCGATCCGCGTTTAAGAACAAAAGCGCAACCGGTTACCGCTGTTACTGATGCAACAACAATAATTATAGACGATATGCTGGCAACTATGTATGAAGAGAAAGGCGTCGGCCTTGCCGCTACGCAAGTCAATATTCATCAACGTATTGTTGTAATGGATACCTCTGAAGATAGCGATGAGCCGATGATACTTATCAACCCTGAAATTATTGCCAGCAGTGAGGAAACATCGATCAACGAAGAAGGCTGCTTATCCGTACCAGGGACTTATGCCAAAGTAGATCGCCATGATGCTTGCACCGTAAAAGCACTTGACCGTCAGGGTAAAGAATTCACTTTAAACGCCACTGGCTTACAAAGCATCTGTATCCAACATGAAATAGATCATTTAAATGGCATTTTATTTGTTGATTACTTATCGCCGTTAAAGCGTCAACGCATTCAAAAAAAGCTAGAAAAAGAAGCTCGTTTAGATAAATAGCAACAACTAAGTAAGTACATACTTACCATTATAGGATACTCCCTTGGCTACCCCATTAAATATAATTTTTGCTGGCACTCCTGACTTTGCTGCTCAACATTTAGCAGCATTAATTAACTCTGAACATCATGTTGTTGCCGTTTATTGTCCGCCAGATAAACCCGCTGGTCGTGGCAAAAAGCTAACAGCTTGTGCGACAAAATTGCTAGCACTAGAGCACAACATCATTGTTGAACAACCTATTAACTTTAAAAGTGCAGCTGACCAACAACAATTAGCTCAATATGATGCCGATATTATGGTAGTGGTCGCTTATGGTCTGATATTACCTGAAGTTATTTTAAATGCGCCACGCTTGGGCTGTATTAATGTCCACGGTTCAATTCTGCCTAAATGGCGCGGTGCTGCACCAATTCAACGTTCACTTGAAGCGGGTGATAAAAAAACCGGTGTCACCATCATGCAAATGGATAAAGGGCTCGATACTGGCGATATGATATTAACGGCCGAGTGTGCAATAGAAAATGCTGACACCAGTGCAAGCCTTTATGAAAAACTCGCTAATTTAGGTCCAGCTGCGTTAATAGAAACGCTGGCACTTATGGCGCAGCCTAATTACCAAGCAAGTGAACACAATGTTGCCCAAGATAATGAGCTGGCAACGTACGCGCATAAACTAGACAAAGCCGACGCTGAGCTTAACTGGCAACTCAGTGCTGACGTACTGCATAGAAAAATCCGTGCTTATATCCCTTGGCCTGTATCTCAATTTACCTTCACTGAATCAGACTCTGAATTAGAAAAGAAGCAGCATAGATTAAGAGTATGGCAAGCCTCGGTGCAGGAATATCAAGGTAGCGCAGCTCCGGGTACTATAATAAAAGCCGATAAAGAAGGCATAGACGTAGCAACAACTGATGGTGTATTGCGCTTGGAAGTAATGCAACTGCCAGGTAAAAAAGCATTGGCGGTGAAAGATATCCTTAATGGTCGCAGTGAATGGTTCACTGTTGACAGTCCTATTAATAAGCTGGGTTAAGAGAAAAAATGATAATTAATATAAGAGCTCTTGCAGCAAAGTGTTGTTACGCCGTTATAGATCAAGGGCGTAGCTTAAGTGACGAACTACCTAGACAGCAAGACAAGTTGATGGGTAAAGATAAAGGTTTACTGCAAGAAATTTGTTATGGCGTACTGCGTTATCTACCAGAATTAGAAAACGATGTTCGTCACTTAGTGCAAAAACCAATTAAGGGTAAGCAGCGAGTATTTCATTTTTTACTGCTAGTAGGCGTTTATCAAATAAGATACATGCGAATACCAGATCACGCATCGGTTAGTGAAACTGTTGCGGCTACTAAGACATTAAAAAACAACCACATGAAAGGGCTTGTTAATGCTGTGCTTAGAGGTTTTCTTCGTACCCTCGAGGCCGAAAGTAAACTAGAAAATAAGACAACTAAAAACCTACCCGATCCAATAAAATATAACCACCCAAGCTGGTTTATTAAAAAAGTACAACAAGGTTATCCTGAGCAATGGCAAGCTATCCTAGATGCTAACCAGCAAAGGCCTCCGATGTGGTTACGCACCAACCAGCAGCACCATACTAGTGAGCAATATCAAGCCTTGCTCATTGAGGCAGGAATTGAAATAGCTAACGTTGAAGTAAACTCCGAAGCCATTGCCCTTGCTAAACCACTCGACGTAGCTAAGTTACCTGGCTTTGATCAAGGCTGGGTTTCAGTACAAGATGGAGCGGCACAGCAAGCAGCCCGCTTACTAGACTGTCAACCAAATGACGTGGTATTAGATTGTTGCGCAGCCCCTGGTGGTAAAACATGTCATATCATTGAGCAAACACCTGATATTGCCTCAATGACGGCAATAGATATTGAAGAAGATCGCCTAACACGAGTTCATGAAAACTTAGATCGTTTAGGCCTAAGCGCTAAAGTTATTACTGGAGATGCTGCCAGTAAAGATTGGTGGTCCGGTGAACAATTTGATCGCATATTACTCGATGCTCCTTGTTCTGGTACTGGCGTTATTCGTCGCCACCCTGATATAAAATGGTTACGTAAAGCCGACGATATTGATAAGTTAGTTATATTACAGCAGCAGATTCTTGACAATATTTGGTCGTTACTCAAACCGGGAGGCACACTACTTTATGCCACCTGCAGTGTTTTACCTGAAGAAAACAGCCAACAAATTTCTCGTTTTATTGAGCAAAATGAAGATGCACAATTAATTGCCATTACCCATAATAACCTTGATACTGATGAAAATATAATCGGCTGGCAATTATTACCTGATACTGAAAATATGGACGGTTTTTATTACGCCAAATTATTAAAACTCAATTAATACATATAATAAAAGCAGAAAAGTAACACATGAAAATAATCATAGTGGGTGCAGGACAAGTTGGCGGTACTTTAGCTGCAAACCTTGTTGGCGAGAATAATGAAATATCGATTGTTGATATTGATGGTGATAAATTGCGCGAGTTACAGGATAAAATGGACTTGCAAGTGGTTATTGGTCAAGGTTGCCATCCTGATGTATTAAAAGAAGCCGGCGGTGAAGATGCCGATATGGTGATAGCGGTTACTAGTGACGATGCCACTAATATGATCACTTGCCAAATATGCTCGTCATTATTTAACACACCGAAAAAAATTGCCCGTATCCGCTCTAATGATATATTAAAATACTCTGAGCAACTTTTTCATAAAAAACACATTCCTGTTGATCATATTATTGCCCCTGAACAACTGGTGACTCGAGATATTGCCCGCTTAATTGATTACCCAGGCGCACTGCAAGTATTAGAATTTGCTGATGGAAAAGTAAGCCTAGTTGCGGTAAAAGCCTACTATGGTGGTTTATTGGTTGGCCATGCGCTGTCAGCATTAAGAGATCACATTCCTAATGTTGATACTCGAGTAGCGGCAATTTATCGTAATGGTAAACCTATTCGCCCGCTTGGCACCACAGTTATTGAAGCTGATGATGAAGTGTTTTTTATTGCCGCCAGTATTCATATTCGTGCGGTGATGAATGAATTACAAAAGCTCGAACCGGCTTATAAACGCATTATGATCGCCGGTGGCGGTAATATAGGTGCCGGTTTAGCCCGAATTCTAGAAAAAGGTCATCAAGTAAAACTTATTGAACGCTCACAAAAACGTGCCGAACAATTAACGTCTGAACTCAATGACACTTTGGTTTTTCATGGTGACTCTTCTGATCAAGAACTACTTATGGAAGAAAATATTGACCAATTTGATATTTTTATTGCAGTTACCAATGATGATGAAGCCAATATCATGTCATCATTATTGGCTAAACGACTTGGCGTCCGTAAAACCATGGTGCTTATTCAGCGCGATGCATACATAGACTTAGTCCATGGCAGCACTATTGATATTGCCATTTCACCACAGCAAGCAACCATTTCTGCGCTGTTAACCCATGTTAGGCGTGGCGCAATCGATAATGTTTATAGCCTACGTGGTGGTGCGGCAGAAGCGATAGAGATAGTTGCCAAAGGGGATGAAAAGTCATCTAAAGTTGTTGGCCGAGCCATTAAAAATATTAAGCTACCTCCAGGAGCAACTATCGGAGCAGTTGTTCGCGGTAGTGAAGTACTTATAGCCCACTCAAATACCTTAATACACGAAGAAGACCACGTAATACTGTTTTTAGTTAACAAACGCTATATTTATGATATTGAAAAACTCTTTCAAGTCAGTGCTATATACTTTTAAGTCACTCTTTTTTTGACATAATTACTTACAGCTAATCACTTATCCTTAGCTTGATTAGCTGTAATAATCCCCTGATATAACCTGAACATATTACTTTCCCATTCTCACCCTATAGAAAAACATCAGACAAAACTCAAATTTAAAAGGATTTTTATGAAAGTATCTAAAGTACTCGCAGCTATTACCTTAGCTTTAACCAGTACAGCCTTTACTAGCCAAGCTGAATTAGTTGATAGTGCTCAAGATTGGCAAACATTTGAAACTACAAACTTTCGTGTGCACTTCACTCCAGAGTATCGCCAATGGGCTTTATCAAGTGCCAGAGAAATGGAAGTTGTCCGCCAATTAATCAAAGACCAACAAGGTCGAGTTTTAACGGAAAAGGTCGATGCTTATATTATAGATCCCTATAATGCTGCCAATGGCTTTGCCCTGCCGTTAAGTCATCGACCTTATATGGCTTTGTTTACCACCCCTGCACAATCAGACAGCATTATTGCCAATTCCAGCGGTTGGCAGCAATTACTGGTATTACATGAATATGTGCATCTAGTGCATTTGGCGCAAAAAAGTCGCAGTAAATGGCGTAACAGCCTAGCTAATTGGTACGATCTTTTTGATGCGTCGCAAATTAATGGTGAGCGCTGGGTCAGTGAAGGTTACGCCACTTTACTGGAGTCCAAGCTCACCGGCCGAGGTCGCTTATTCAACAACCATGTTGAAGCTATCATTCAACAGTTTGCTCGCCAAGGCGCCCTACCAAGCTATAAGCAACTCAATGAAGGCGACGATAGCTTCATGTCTGGCTCTATGGCTTACTTAGTGGGTGTCCGTTATTTACAGTGGTTAGAAGATAATTACGGTGAAGAAACTCTTGATGCCGTTTGGACACGTTGGTCTGCCGTTGAACAACGTGATTTTGAACAAGCCTTTAAAGGCGTATTTCCTGACACAGCCAAAAACCTCTATCAGCGCTTTGTTGCTGAATACACCTATAAAGCCATGCAACATGAGGCACAATTAAGTGCTCGCAGTAACGAAGATAGTCGTTCGAAGTTATGGTTAGACTTATCTGGCTATGTCAGTGATGCAAGTTTAAGCCCGCAAGGTGATTACCTCGCTATCGTTGAGACTCAAAGAAACGATGAAGGTAAAACCACTAAACTAGAAGTCTATAAAACCAGTGACAATGCCGAAGCCGCTGAGAAATTCAGCAAAAATACTGAAGAGCTATTAACCGACGATCCGCAAGATATTGCCGATAACGCACCGAGTGTTTTTAAGCGAGAAGTTGCCTATACCTTAAACCAAAGAAATAACCGTGGCATTAAAAATCCGCGCTGGCTCGATAATGACACGCTAATTTATGGGGCAAGCAGCTTAGCGGATAAATATAGCTACCATCAAGATATATTTTCTTGGCATTTACCGAGCAATACCATAAAGCAGTTAACAACTAGCGCTAATATACGTCGCTTCGATATTAGCAAAAATGGTCAATTTATCATTGCTGAGCGAAGCCGTGCTGGCTATTCACAATTAGTAAAAGTAAGTTTAGCTCCTGATTCATTAGGCGAAGTAACCGCTGAATTAACGGAAAAAAGCCTAGAGCAAGTCTACGATTTCCCGCGACTTAGACCAACTATTGATGGTTCACCGTCTAAAAGCTTTGCTTATGTCAGTTCAAGTTTGAACAATAAATGGCAATTAAAAGTTCGCCAACTTGATAGCGCTCAAGAGCAGATAGTACCCTTACCTGAAAATTACCAATTTCTTTCTTTCCCTGAATGGTCTACAGATGGCCAATTGCTATATTTTGTTGCCGGTTTAGATAGTGCCACCCGCTTATATCAATATGATTTTTCTAAGCAAACCTTATCCGCTGTCACCTCAGGTGAACAAGTCATAACTTGGCCTATGGTAAAAGGCGAGAATGAATTACTGCATTTAGCCATTAATGCTCAAGGGCCCGATGTTTATCAACTTGATTTAAGCAAAGCCAATAAACAAGTAATCACCAACACTACGATAAGCTCGGCAATCACCAATAATTCAGCCGGCAACATAAAGCTAGCAGAGGCAAGTACTGTTATAGATGAAAGCCTTGGCGAACAATCAACTTATGGCATAGGCCCTCAACAAGGAACAATAACGCTGGCTGAGAGCATTTATTCTGCCAGTAGTAGTATGCTTGAAGTAGGTTATAAATCTGGCGATGTGTTATCTCGTTTTGATTGGCAAGTAAATGTCAGCCAAGATGTCTTTAGCAATATTATCTCTGGAGCCTCGGCCGCAATACGCTGGCAAGGCTGGCCTGTTAAATTACTTGCCCACAGCTACCTAATTAACTTAAAAACAGATCAACAAGATAGCCGAGCATTAGCCCTAGGTAAAACCACTGAAAAAGGCTTGTTTCTCGAAGCGCGTTACCCGTATAGCGTAGAAACGTTTGCGGTTGATATATTTGCCCAAGTGCAAGCTTCAAGCTTTGAAAATAGCCAGCATGTTAACTTTGCTAGCCAATCACTGTCACTCGGAATTGAACAAAACTGGTCGCATGAGCAACAAAGCTGGGGCATATCACAAGCAATAAATGCCCAGCTCATTACCGCTCAGGATGAGCTAGCCGAAATCAATGGTAATGATGGCAGTTATAACGGTAGTAATGGCCTGATTAACTTAAGTGCACATATACATGGTTTTGGCCTAGGGTTTAATTACTTGTGGGCACAACGCTCTGAGGATGCTGGCGATATACTCAGTTTAGGTGGTTACTCTTCAACCTTAATTCAAGAAAAGGCTCACTTAAATAAGCAATTAGCCCCTGAATTAGCCTTTTATCGACAATCAGCCAATGACTATCAAGCTTATCAAGCTTACTTGCCATTAGGCATTGTTGAAGTGTTTTATACTCGACATAAAATGGCTGAACAAGCCGTTATCGATAGCTATGGGGTTAAAGGCTCTTTCCGAAATAACTTTGGCTTTACTGGCTTAACTAATTTGGCCATTAATTATGGAGTAGCGCAGGTGAACCCTGAGAATGATAGTTCAGACACCCAAGGCTGGGTTGCTTTTAGTTATAAATGGTAATACCAAGTTGATTAAGTTCTTTCCCACTCAGCGAAAGTTAAAAGGCTTAGATACAAGGCATTGATTGAAGATAATGGTTGTTCCCTTGTCGAAATCAATAACGCCGCAGGTAAGCCTTTTAAACTCGCCCTCTCGGAGTTTCCTCGATGCCCACTAACGTCGTTAGATTTATTTGATTTAGAATGACTAGACCGAAACAAATCTGTCTTGTTATTGAACATCAAGTATAGCTCTGAGTTGGGAAGAAATTTAGTCAAATTGGTATCATTAACAACTTGAATTTCAGGTAAATATTTAAGGTTGTATATACGTATTTTAAATATGTATATACAACTTAATTATTGATAGGCGCCTGAACTTTATGTGCGCCAAAATGCTGGGGTAAATAAAACTAACAGGGTAAATATCTCTAAACGACCAAACAACATTGCCATGATTAATACCCATTTACTCATATCATTAATCGTTGAAAAGTTAGCAGCCACTTCCCCGAGTCCTGGACCAAGGTTATTGATACAAGCAGCAACCGCGGTAAAGGCGGTGACGTTATCCATGCCAGCCGCAAGTAGCAACAACATACAAATGACAAACACTGCGGCATAAGCAGAAAAGAATCCCCATACTGCCTCAACTACGCGATCAGGTAAAACTTTTCGACCTAACTTAATACTGAATATTGCTCTAGGGTGGACCAACTTGTTTAACTCTCGAAGACCTTGTAAATAAAGCAGTACCACACGTACAACCTTCATGCCGCCACCGGTACTACCGGCACAGCCACCAATGAAACTCGAAAAAATAAGTAACATAGGTAATAACGTTGGCCAATCAGCAAACGAGGTTGTGGTAAATCCCGCCGTAGTACTAATAGAGACTGATTGAAACAGTGCCTGGTCGAGTGCTTGGTCAGCATCTTGATAGGTGCCAGTACTTATTAACACAGTAAAACAAATCAAAACTAACACCACTTGAATGCCGATAAATACTTTAAACTCAGGGTCAAAGAAATAGTTTTTCAGTGATCTATTTTGTACTGCCGCATAGTGCAAGGCAAAGTTCACCCCGGCAATAAGTAAGAAGCTAACACAGACTAAATTGATCGCAGGGCTATTAAAGTAACCCATACTGGCATCATGAGTAGAAAATCCACCAATAGCAATGGTGGAAAAAGCATGGCAAATTGCATCAAAGCCCGACATACCGGCCAGCCAATAAGCAAACGCACAAGCAATAGTTAAGCCTAGGTAGATATACCACAAGTGCTTTGCGGTATCGGCAATACGAGGCGTCATTTTTGAATCTTTCACTGGCCCTGGTGTTTCAGCGCGATATAACTGCATACCACCAATACCGAGCATGGGTAATACCGCAACAGCTAAAACAATTATCCCCATACCTCCTAACCACTGTAATTGCTGGCGATACCATAAAACCGCGTGGGGTAAATCATCAATGTGATTTAAAATAGTTGCCCCAGTGGTCGTTAACCCGGAAAATGATTCAAAGAAGGCATCAGTGATCGACAGGTTAGGTTGATCTAGCAGCATCAGCGGAATAGCGGAGAAACTGGCTAATACTAACCAAAAGAGCACAACAATTAAAAACCCCTCCCTCGCTTTAAGATCTGTTTTTTCATAACGGTAAGGATACCAAGCCAAAAACCCGGTGCCGAGACACCAAAGAAAAGCCAGAAGAAAAGATAAGCCACCGCCATCGCGATAGACTAATGAAATTAATGCCGGCGGCAGCATGGTCACACTCAGTAACGCAACCAATAAGCCTAGAATTCGGATAATATTTTTATATTGCACGTTTTATTTTTCTTGTTCGCTTTATTGTTCGAGAGTGGTTAATACCAATCGGACTAATTTATTGATCCGTTTTGTATAACTGTAATTGTCCGGATGACAATGTGTGTAACTTATCCTGCATTAAAGCCAATTTTTGGCTTGGAATGGCGAGTGTAAAAATGACTGTTTGTTGGTAGTCTTGAGTGATTACTTGACCCTCAACTTGCCTAAGTAAATGCAAAACATCATCTACTTGGCTATATTGACATGCTAAGGTTTTGTGCACCATAGCTATTTTAATTTTTGACTGCAAAAATGCTATGGCTTGGCGAACACTGCCACCATATGCCCTTTGTAATCCACCAGTACCTAATTTAGTGCCTCCAAAATACCGGACAACAACCGCACAAACTTGACCTATACCACCACCTTGCAAGGCGATTAACATAGGTTTTCCCGCCGTTCCGCTCGGTTCACCGTCATCAGAAAATCCATAGCCTTGGCTATCACCCGCCGCTTTAGTTAAAAAAGCATGGCAATGATGGCTAGCTTGCGGATGAAGTTTTTGTAGATCTTTGAGCATGGATTTTGCTTCTGCTATATCCCCACAAGGGCGTAAATAGCAGATAAAACGACTGCGATTAACAATGAGTTCATCTTCGACATTATTAATCGCAATAGGAAAGGACTGAGTCACAATAGCTTGTTACTTCTCTAGGGGTTGTTGATCTTTCAGGGTTAAAGTTTATTCAAATTATAGCGACTTTAATCGCGGCACGATTTTTGTACGTTGTTCTATATGAAAAACGAGTAACTATGAGTAAAATAGCTTAAAATGAACTCGAAGGGCAGCGTTTGTTTAAAATTTACACTGCGTCATCGCAGGTTCATGTAGCAAGCTACACTTCACCTGCTCTGCCTTGTCTAAACATCAAACGAACTGCTGTAAAGTAATATCGAAAGTTCAACAGCCCATAAGCTTAACTCAAGTCTAAATCTCTAGTCATGTTCTCATTATGAGATTGGTGAACAATAATATTATCTTCAATTCTAATACCACCAAAACAACGCATTTCATCAACATTTTGCCAATTAACTTGATCGGCATTAGCTGATGCTTTTAAATCTGCCAACAATGAATCAATAAAATATAGACCGGGTTCAATGGTAAAGACCTGATTTGCTTCGATGGTACGAGAAGTACGTAAAAATGGATGGCTCGCCGGGGTATTAACATGAGTGCCACGTTCATCAGCCATAAAGCCACCAACATCATGAACTTGTAGTCCTAAATGATGACCTAAACCATGTGGAAAGAAGGTAGAAATAATACCTGACTCTACCGCAGTATCCGCATCAACATTGATAAAGTTAAAATCACGTAAAACGTGGCCAATGGCTCTGTGTGTTTCAATATGAAGGTCAACATAACTTACGCCAGGCTTTAATCCTGATACGGCATTAAGCATCAATTGATCCATGCGAGCAATTAGCTCGGCAAACTTATCATTTTTATATGAATAGGTACGGGTAATATCTGCTGCATAACCGTTAAAATTAGCACCGGCATCAATAAGAAATGATTGATGCACTTGTGGAGTCACTTTATCTAAAGACATATAGTGCAAAATTGAGCAGTTTTTATTTAGCGCGACAATATTGCCGTATGGTGTATCGTTAGTGCTATAACCGATAGACTTAAGGTAAGCCTGTTGAATATCATATTCACTATCACCTTGAAAAAAAGCATTGCGAGCTGCCTGATGTGCCTTTACAGCTAAAATATTAGATTGACGAAGACACTCGTGTTCATACTTACTTTTATAACCACGATGATAATGGATGTAGTTAAGTAAAGGTTCAGGATTAATAGCTTCAAAGCCTAATGCCGTGGCAACTTCAACATGACTACCGATATAGGCAAAGCCTTTTTTGTCATAAGGCAGTAACTTATCGACGTCACTGGCCTTAGTTAAAATCTTAATATTAAAATATTCACCCCAATAACTTTCATTTAACGGGGTTATTTTATGCCAAAAATCCACTGGTTGATAATAGATTAACGTCGGTTTATCTTCACCATTAACCACCAACCAAGAGTTTGGAATATCAATTAACGGTAACCAATATTTAAAATGCGGATTTACTCTAAACGGATAACAATTGTCATCAAGAAAAGCCTTAATTTCTTGCCCCGAATGAATTACTAAACCTTCTAAATTTTCACGTGCCAATACGGCTTTAGTCATCTGTTGTAATTGGGCAATATGGGCTGGATATTGGCTAGCCAACTTAGCATTAAGTGTTGTCATATATTCGGTCTCCGAAAGACGGCCATCAAGAAATTTACCTCATGATAGCATATCCCTAGTAGGCCTGGTTATTGACAGCAAAAACACTCAGGTACAAGCAGCTAATTCTGTGCACATAACTTTGCAAGTTTTAGCTGAAAGCTATGCGTTAATTAATCACCAATATTCATATTAATGACTTGCTCAAAAACTCGACTAACCTGCCCCGGCTGGTGCTGATAAATCTCTTGATATGCTAATACGCTTTTTACATAGTTTCGTGTTTCTTTAAACGGGATCGTTTCTATCCAAATATCGGCTGGCATGGCACTGGTATTTTTTAGCCATTTTTTGACTCTATAAGGGCCTGCATTATAAGATGCAGTAGCAAGAATCTGATTTCCTTTGTTTTTATCTAGTAACTTGCGTAAATACTTTGTCCCAAGTTGGATGTTGTTCTCTGCATTGTAAAGATATCTTCTACTGAGACTACCGCGCTTCAGTTGTTTGGCCGTGTTGGGCATCAGCTGCATCAAGCCCTTAGCTCCTACGGGTGAGCGAGCATCGGTCATAAACGAACTTTCACGCCTGGCTATAGCAAAAGCCCAAGCAGGATTTATGTCTTGCTGCTGTGCATGTCGGTTTATTTTTTTATCAAAGGCTTTTGGGAAACGTAACTCGACATCATTTAAATAACCGACCTGAGCTAAAGTGAAAATAGCGCGGTCAAACCAGCCATTTTCATTAGCTAATTTTGCTGCAACCAGCTTTTCCCGATAATTTAGTTGGCTAAGCCAATAACGCCATTCTCTACGCGCCTCGACATAACGACCTAAGTAGTAAAATTCAAAAGCCCGCTTCGCTGCTGGGTGCAACAATACACCATTTTTTTCCTGGCTAGTGATCGCTAATGGACTATTTTGTAAACTGACCGGTGTTTCTAAATAACTTGCCGCTAGAAAACCATAATAATGACGTTTAGTGGCTAGCTCACTCATAACGTCTTGACCGCGTTCCAATTCACCAGTGCCAATCAGCGCCCTTGCATACCAATACTGCCACTGTAGCTTTGTTTTATATCTTGACGCCATTTTGGCTAGCTCTTGCAATACTAAATGCCAATTTTGCTGCTTCAAGACCTCGGTTAACTGCCATTGCATAATACTAGGTTCTACATTTACCGGATCTAATTTTTCCAACCAAACTCGTGCTTGAGGGTGGTTTTTACTGGCTAAAGCGACTGCAAACTTCTCTGTTATTTTCTGGCTTTGGCTTGCTGAAAAGCTAAAATCTTGCTGCGCCTGTTTATAACTCGCCAATGCTTTATTGGGGTCGCGCCACACTAAACGCTTAATACCATAAGTATAAATTTGACTCTCTTTGGCCGATTTTTTAATAAATTTATCTTGCCGTGCCACTTTTGCCGGATCACGCCTTACTTGATGCCATAATCGCCCCAAGTATTGCTGCTCTTTAGGAAGAAGCCCGGTTAAATAAGGGATTAATGAATGTTTACCGCCATCAGCCACTAAAGTTATCCGCTGCCAGACAACATCATCGGTTCTATAGCCAGCTTGTTGCCACTGCTTAATTAGTGGGTCACAAACTTTATCTAACGACTTACCCACTAGCCATAATTTTGTTACTTGCGGTAGCACCACACTTGCTGGCATACCCGCCGCTAATGAAAATTGTAGCTTTTGACAGGTCAACGCAGTATTGCTAGTTTTTTTGTAAAACTCGAGAAAGAGTGTGCCTTTATTTTTTTTTGCTAAATACCTTAACCACGCCTTTCTAAGTGGCCAATCTAATGGTGAATCTCTATATTTTTCTAAAAAAACCGCAATTTCACCTGCAGATGATAACTGCATGGTTTCACTAAGGCGTCGTTGGTCTAAGTAAGGTTGCAATGGGTAGTAATACAGTTGGTTATATAGATTTTTATATTGCTGAGAATAGCTTTTCGCTAAGAGTTTCTCGGCCTTTAAAAAGGTTTTTTGCTGGCCGATATCTGTCATTATTTTCAGGTTGTCATTTGCTTTAGACATATTTATCGAGGCAAAGGTAAAAGCAGACAAGAGTAAAATTTTAACTGTATTTTTCACTGGCACCTCAGGAGTCGGCATATAAATTTATGCGGAAAAGTTTCATCGTTTTTCTAACTTATTACGATAGATTTAGTATAGTTGAAGCTAAATTTTTCAAAGTCGTATTTACTTTATTTCTTATGTCGAATTGCTTGAATAAGGTATAATTCTTTTTTAACTAATTTTAATAATGTATGTGTTATGTCTCTAACTATTTTTCAACAAACGGATCATACCCTCGATGCTATTGGACTACGCTGCCCAGAGCCAGTAATGATGGTGCGTATGAATATTAGAAAAATTGCTAGCGGCGAAACTTTATTAATTAAATGTGATGACCCTTCTACCGCTAGAGATATTCCAAGCTTTTGTCGTTTCATGGAACATGAACTTCTGGCCAAGCAGACCGATACTCTGCCTTTTCTCTATGTTATAAAAAAAAACTAACAAGCACTTAACTTTTTATTACCAAGTTGTAAGTAAGTATTTCCACACGGAACTTTCTCTTAACTGTACTGCCTTAAACGGGACAGCTAGTGATAACTAATACATACATGGAGTAAAACAAAATGGTAAAACCTAGTAATAATAAGTTTCTTTCCCTGCTACAAAGCAATAAGCAGCTTCTGCTTTTTATTTTATTAATGTCGGTATTTCGTAGTGCGGTTGCTGACTGGTATTCAGTGCCTAGCGGCTCAATGCAACCCACCATTCAAGTCGGTGACCGCATAGTGGTGAATAAAATGGCTTACGACTTACGGCTACCGTTCACTGATATAACATTAATTTCTATTAATACTCCACAACGTGGTGAGATAGTAGTATTTGAATCGAAAGCGGCTGATCTTAGATTAATTAAACGGATTGTCGGTTTACCTGGTGATATCGTCTCAATGACTGATGAAGTACTTAAAATCAACGGCCAGCAGCTAGCTTTTGAACCTTCGCGTAAAATCAAATTACCGCAAGGCTCACCAGCAGTAATCACAGCAACAGAAAACTTAGGCGCCATCCAACATCGGGTAAGTATTGATAACAACGCCAGTAATAGGCTGAGTAACTTTGCCCCAATAAAAGTACCTGCGGGACATTATTTGGTGTTAGGTGACAATCGTCGTCATAGTGCAGACTCTCGTGTTTATGGCTTTGTCCCTCATCATGAGTTACGAGGCAAAGCTACAGCAATTGCCTTTTCTGTTGATTACGATAATTATTATCTGCCCCGAGCACAACGCTTCTTCCAAGACCTTTATAATATTTAGTATAACTTCCAAAAATAAATCCCCAACCTCGTTTAAGGCATGGGGATTTATATTTTAGTTTTTTTACTACCGCTATGCGGGAACTTGGACTTTTTTCAGCATAACAAAGAGTGCATCTTTTAGTTTAAGCCTTTGTTTCTTTCTTCCCTCTAAATATTGATCACTAGTGTTCTCAACGCCTTGTTCAATACGATTAACCTCTTGGTCAACTTCATGATAGTCCTTAAATAGTATAGCAAAGTGGTTATCATTCATTTTCAGGTAATGTATTTCATCTGTTAAATTTGGAAATTCGTGGTGTAAATCATGCTTCTCTAATGTCATTCTGTTCTCCAATGGTTATTGTTATATCCGTTTTATTGCGCACAGTTAATACACTTAGTTGTATAGGGTAACGCCGATAACCTGTCTGGGTTAATAAGCTCATTACACTCGGCACAGTGTCCATATAAACCTTCAGCTATTCGTTGTAATGCTGACTTGACTAAAGTTAGCTCTAATTTTGCTTCGTGATGAATTTCATCGAGGACACCGTCATTTTCGGTTTCGGTTGCTTGTTCAGCGAAGTCCTGCGAGCGTCCTTTATGGAAGTCAGCTTCTATCGCAGCAATTCGCTTGGTTAGCTGCGTTTTTTTGTTTTCCAATAATATCGTTATCTCTTTACTTGGCATTAGTAGCTCCTTATTGGTCAGTATCTATATCAGCTCTTATATTTACCTTACGCTTATCTATTTTCTTGTTGTTGATCTAGCTCAAATTATTCACGTCATTATTAATATTAGTAGTTATCAAATTTTAGACATAAAAAAAGGCCATGTTGCCATGACCTTTTATCAATATTTTTATCTGGTTTATTACTGAAGCACTGAAATATCAGCGATAGCAAAGAAACTATTTCTAATTTCATTCAGCAAAGTTAAACGGTTAATTTTAACCGCTTCATCATCACTCATTACCATAACGTTATCAAAGAATGTATCTATTGGTGCTTTAAGCTGTGCTAACTCGCTAAGTGCTGCTTGGTAGTTTTTATCAGCCATTAACGGTGTTACTTGCAAACTTATCTCTTGGAAGATGTTTGCTAGATCTTGCTCAGCTTGTTCACTTGCTAAGTCTGTATTGAAGGCTCCATAAAGCTGGCCATCAAATTTAGCCAGTATATTACCAACACGCTTATTTGCCGCAGCAAGTGTTGCTGCTTCTGGTAATTCTCTAAAGAAGGTTACCGCTTTAATGCGTTTTTCAAAATCAAGTGGCGCACTTGGCTTTTTCGCTAATACCGCTTGGATAACATCAACACTGATGCCCTGTTCTTGATAAAAGGCGCGGAAGCGACCCATAATAAAATCAAGCACATCGCTGGCGGTATTCTCATTAACTAATTTATCACCGAATAATTCGATACTTTTGTTAATCAATGCGGATAGGTCTAAATCGAGCTGCTTTTCGATTATGATACGAATACTACCAATCGCTGCTCTTCGTAGTGCAAAGGGGTCTTTATCGCCCTTAGGTGCCTGATTAATGCCAAAGATGCCTACTAAGGTATCAATCTTGTCACTGATGGCAACTGCACAGCCAATATTAGCTTCTGGTAAAGTATCACCAGCAAAGCGTGGACGGTATTGATCTTCCAATGCTTGCGCGATATTTTCATTTTCACCATCATGTAAAGCATAGTACTTACCCATAGTGCCTTGCACTTGTGGAAACTCTAAAACCATTTCGGTCATCAAATCGGTTTTACTGAGTAAACCAGCACGATACGCATCTTGGGCATTCTCATTTAATTGCTCGGCAATGAACTGAGATAATGTCGCAATTCGTTCAGACTTTGCTTTCAATGTACCAAGTTGTTTTTGAAACAATACTGATTCAAGGCTGTCTAGTCTTGATTCTAAGCTTTGCTTTTTATCTGTTTTAAAGAAGAATTCAGCATCCGCTAAGCGTGGACGAATAACTTTTTCATTACCAAATACCACTGTATTTGGCTCTTTAGATTCAATGTTAGCAACAAATATAAACTTATTAACCAATTGACCTTTGTGATCGGTAACTGGGAAATATTTCTGATGATCTTTCATCGAGTATATTAACGGCTCTGCAGGAACATTTAAGAAGTCTTTATCAAATGTGCCTACTAAAGTAACAGGCCACTCAACCAGTGCTGTGACTTCGTTTAGTAACTCTTCATCAATAAGGGCAACCGCATCAATGTCTTTAGCAACTTGTTTTATTTGAGCAACAATTTTGCTTTGTCTTTGCTCAAAGTCGACATCTACATAAGCTTTGGCTAGTTCTGCTTGATAATCATTGGCATGATTAAGGGTTACTAAACCTTCGTGATGAAAGCGATGGCCTTGTACTTGGTTACTTGAACTTACTCCAAGGGCTTCACCAGCAATAATTTCACTACCAAATAACATAGTTAAGGTGTGAACAGGACGAATAAACTGAATACGCTCTGCTCCCCAGCGCATTGGCTTAGCAATAGGTAGCTTATTCAATGCCGTAGTTACCATCGCTGGTACTAATTCAGTAACTGATTTACCGGCTACTGTGGCACGGTGAAGTAACCACTCACCTTTATCTGTTACTAGACGCTCAGCTTGCTCAACTTCAATACCATTAGATTTTGCCCAACCTTGTGCGGCTCTGCTGGCATTACCGGCCTCATCAAAAGCAACATTCACTGCTGGGCCACGCTTCTCTACGGTTTTATCTTGTTGTTTATCAACTAAATCAAAAACTTGTACCGCTAAGCGGCGTGGGGTAGCAAACCATTTAATATCGCTATAGGCTAAATCATGGCTATCAAGCTGGCTTTTAATATTGTCATAGAAAGCTATCGCTAATGTTTTTAATGATTTTGGTGGTAACTCTTCTGTACCAAGCTCAATAAGGAGTGTTTCAGTAGTCATTATTTCTCTCCTTTAGCTGAAGCTTGTTTAGTACTGGCTTCATTATTTTTACATAGTGGGAAGCCAAGTTCTTCACGCTTTTGGTAGTAAGCTTGTGCAACTGCTTTCGATAACGTACGTACACGTAGGATATAACGCTGACGTTCGGTCACAGATATTGCATGACGCGCATCAAGTAAGTTAAATGCATGTGATGCCTTCATAACTTGCTCATAAGCAGGTAATGGTAAGTTAGCTTCAATTAGTTTTTGGCTGTCTTTCTCACACTGATCAAACTGCTTAAATAAGGCATCAACATCTGCGTGCTCAAAGTTATAAGTAGATTGCTCCACTTCATTTTGATGGAAAATATCACGGTAATAGATAGTCCCTAATGG
>JALJPA010000066.1 GCA_022969215.1 Colwellia sp.
ATTGTTTGTTAACATGTGTTGTTAATCGGGAGCGAGCAAACTGTTAGCAGTCCAGCTTAATTGGCCTGCTAGGTGCCTTTTTCATAGCTAGATATTATTGTTGCACTACCTACAGACTCTACAAAACACTTTTCTTTAACCACTAAATATTTTGAGTCTGAGAAAAAACCTTCCATTTTGTTTTTACTCGCAAAGTTGATTGTAAATACTCTATTAATATCCGTATTACCTTCTGAAATTAAAACATCAGAGACTTTAAAATCATAACCAAAGCGTCCTTCATAATCAGAAAGAATTGGTTTCATAGCAGCTCGATAATCATCATATTTAAGATCATCCACTACATTTAAAGCAACTAGTATTTCATATGACATATAAACTCCAAAATTCGAATGTTAACGGTGACAACTAACGTTTACATAAGCGGAAAAGTATAGTTAGTTATAATGTTTGAGGAACGAAAATCAGCCAAATGTAATTTTTCCGTTTGATGTTCTTGTTAAATGCCAATGACACTATTTTTTAAGATGCTATCGCGTAATCAATGATTACACCGTAACTTTTATAAACAATAATAAACAAGCCCATATACCTAATCACCTTTAGGAAACCAGGACTTAAATTAATATTTAATTTTGCTGTATCAAGAATTTTACCGTGAGATATTTGAACAAGAATTACGCCTAAAGCTAAGACAATAATAAAGTCTACCCAGTATCCTAAATCCATTTATTAACTCCAATCATTGACAGGTTTATAAATCGAACAAATATGCTAACAATTACACCACAAATGAAGAATGTAAAATACTTAATCCAATTCATTATTTATTAGCTTGTTATGTTTTACTTTCACGACATTTCACTTCTTTCTCACCAAGGTGATAAGTGTTGTTAACTAAAACATAAGTACCAGAAATAATAGCGGATGTAGGAATAAGAATAGGTGATAAGATTAACCCGCCAACTGAATAAAAAGAGTTCGTTTCCTTAGCTACATCAACTATTTTGAGGACTTTCATATTTGTTGATAATTCACATTTATGTCTATGAGAATGATCATCAACAGGAACTGTAACGCAGCCATAAAATAAGGTCGTCAGTAAAAAGGTCAAAATCCATTTTTTCATAATCTATCCTTGAAAGTGCAGTACTCACAACACATAACGCCCCAATAAGGGGCTAAAAAATGTTTGTTCTAATGTTAGGCACGAAACAGAAAACTGTCTTTAGTCCTACTTTATTGGCCTGTTAAGTGCCATAGTTGGCATCTACAAGTTCACCAATATTAAACTCTGAAACGATATTTTGGCCTTTCAACCAATTAGAGATGCTTGATATGTCCGATTCAGTGACTGAACCATAGCGTTCTTGAGAAGAAATAAATCCCGCAAAGGAAGTCAGATCCCCACCACCACCAATGCACAAGTTTAGAGTGTCAACATAAACAAAAAAGTCATCCATTATTGTGTCTAATTCAGACTCATCCTTACAAGTTAAATTACAATCTAATTCAACCCCCATTACAGCAAATTCATCTAAATAAAGTTTTTTTCTTAATCGAAGAGATTTTCGAGAGTGCATTATTTTTCCTTGGCATAAAACGCCCTCATTAAGGGGGCAATAAAATAGTTGGTTAAAATACGCGAAGAAAGAGCAAAAACCAACTATTTTTTGTTTTCGTTTAACAACTTGTTATATTATTTTTTTAACCAGGTTGTAGCATCAGTTAAGTTATCGAAGTATTTTATTTCTCCTGATATAAACCAAGAACCAACCTTAGCCGCGATTTCCTGCCAATTTTTATTACCGTATATGGCAACTTTATTAAATTCGTTGTTATGTTTTAGCCCAAGTTTGAAATCATCCCAAGCGGCTCTTAACTCCCAACCTTCTAATTCTGTACCATCGATCAAGACATCAACTTTAGGTTCTTTTATTGATGCTAAAGCCGAATCTAATAAGGGGGTTATTACTTCATAATCCGCATGAGTAAGTTTTCCAACCACTTTTAAGGAAAGAAAAAAGTTACTATCAACTCTTTCAATACCAATCGAAATACCATGTTTTACAGAATTCATAAGTGATTCACCAAATAATAGAACACCTCATTAAGAGGCAAAAGATAGTTGATCAAATAAGCAGCACAGGAGCAAAAACCAACTGTTATTTGTCCTGCTTTAATGACTTGTTACACCTTTGTTGACTCGGATTGCCACTTAGACATTTCTTCTTTGATAAAGTGATTAACCAAATCACGATACATCGTCTCGATTGCATCAGGATTTAATCCCTCAGAATATGCCCAAATTCTGCGTTGTTCTAACATAGCTTTGAATCGTTCGGGGGCGCGAACAGATGTTTCCGAGGTTTTGAATTTTGACGCTGCTTTTACATACTCGAAACGTTTGCCTAAAATAGCAATAATATCTCGATCCATATTATCTATTTCAACTCGAATATCGTCCATGCCAGAACAACTTTCAGGCTCAATATTATTTTGATACTTCATGGTACTCCTTAACGTTGATAAAACGTATAACGCCCTCTTTAGGGGCAAAATTTACTTGGCTAAAATGTTGAGGAACAAAAAAAGACAACTGTATTTTTCCGCTTTAAGTTCTTGTTAGCTTCTTTGATTAACCAAACTAGAAGAATGTTGTTTATAAAAACAGATGGCTATAATAAAGCCTATAACAAAGCTTAAGGTGTGCCCTGGCTTTGGATACCCGACAGCTCTAAAATCTAGATACAGAGAGGGAATAAGGGCAAATGCAAGAGCACCTAATATTAAGTAAAAATTCTCAGTTCTCTTCAGTGCCAATACAGCTAAAAAACCAGCTAAACCAAAAGCTGCCTGTGATGCACCAGTTCCAGTATTCCATGGTGGTGAACCAAATTGTGTACTAAATAACGTACCTAAAGCACCTGCAAATAACCAAATAGCAAAAGTGTACTTATACCCTATTTTACGCTCTAAGATAATCCCCATAATTAGTATTGATAAAACATTATAAATCATATGCTTTTGGTGAACATGAACTAACTGAGAAGTTAATAATCGCCAAATTTCAAAGTTTTCTATTCCTTCAATAGTTAAGCCGCCATAATTAGCAAGATGAATGATTCTAGCCTTTCCAAAAATTGAACCTGTTATCTGATGAGCAACGTAAAAAGAAACACTCATAATGAGAATGCAGATTAGAAAGGTAAATATTGGTTTGTGATTAGAACTCATACTTCTTCCTGAAGCTATCGCCTCACTAGGAGGCAAAGAATAGTTAGTTAAAATAAGCGACGATGGAGTATAAAATCAACTGTTATTTGTCTTTTTGAGTGACTTCTTATACACAATTAGACACTAATTCTTTTTTTAGCCAACAGCGTCTATGTTCTTTAGGGTAATTGTCGAGCTCACCAAATATTTCATAACCTTGTTTTATATAAAAATCAGCTGCTTGATAGCTAAAGCTTGTTAAATGAGAGTTTTTACATCCATTATCAACTGCAACACCTTCTATTTCATTTAGCAGCTGTATTCCAAAACCTTGACCCCTTGCTGTTTTTGAGACCCACAATGAATCAATCCAAAGCCAACCAAAATTGTCATAATTCCCTTGTACTCCTCCAAGAATTTCACCACATTCATTATGAAGTAAAAAAGATAGATCATGGCGACCAGTATCACCAACTATTGGTTGTGTGAAGTCTTCAATGCCATCCCAAAGAGCACGTTGCTCTTCATCTGATAGTTTATCTTTACGAATTATATCCAATTGCCGAATTCCTTTTACTCTAAAGTTAATTGATATTGCCGAACATAAAAATACAGCTAACACCACAATAAGCGGCTAAGTAATAGTTGGCTAAAACATTTGAGGAATGAGTGCTAGCCAACTGTTTAGCGTCCGTGTGAGTACTTTGTTAGAAGCACTTTACACTTAAAACTTAGACTCTATTTTACCGATAAATTTATCAACCTTTAATTCAGTGAGATTTTCACTTTTATATAAAGATAACATCTTGAATTTACAATTAGATGCGCAAGCACCTAACAAAGCTAATTTAAGAATTTTTTTTACAGGTTTTCTCAAAATAAAAGTATCAACCCACCAAGGTGAACCAAGAGTTGTTACGACTTTCATTTCTTTTAAATTACTCAAGCATTGCTTAATAGGCCCATAATCCGAAGCATGTTCATATGCGTGTCCTGGCGCCCATACCCGGTCGAACCAGCCTTTTAAAATAGCAGGAAAACCAAACCACCAAGTTGGAAAAATTAGAACTAATGACTCAGCTTGTTTTAATTGCGTTATATCAGATTTCAATTGCAGATCATCAAACTGCTCTTTGTAATAGCTATCTCTTTCAGATTTACTTAATACGGGGTTAAAGTTTTCTGCATACAGATCTTTGACGGTCACTTGATAACCTTGCTTCTTTAAATGGGCTATTGTTTTGTTTGCTAAATGTTTGCAAAGACTATTTTCTAAAGGGTGTGCTAATACGACTAAACAGTTCACGATATCTCCTTGGGCATATATCGCCCAAATAAGGGGCTGATTAATAGTTGGCTAAAATGTGAAGCTAAGCGGAACCTAGCCAACTGTTTTAGTTTCGTTTAAATGCCTTGTTAAGTTTTAAACCACGATTGATAGATGGGATTTGTTTCTTTCATGTCCATGTACAACCAAACCATACGATCCACGAACCATGCTTTAAATGCCATTATCCAAAAGTTACCAAGTATTAAAACCCATATATCTAAGGAATAAAGGCCATATATAAAAAACGGTAGACCCATTGCTGACAATAATTGAAGAGAACGGCAAACTTTAAGATGATGAATTGGTATAACTTCATTTACACGATTTAAGTAAATTCGCTCTCCAAATGTACCCATTGAGGCCCAGTTATTCGTCGTACTAGGTGCGTCGAATAATCGAGGGTTTATCCAAACCCATAAAAAAGAAAGGGCAATTAATACTACAGAATAAACATCAATCCACTCTCTCGACCAAAAGGCAACAGATATCAATGGTAAAGTTGTAAATCGAGTGTAGACGCTCCAAGGATTGGAATGCCTATTCCATGTTTCATCATCCATCGACATTACTTTTTCAGCATACTTAATTATATCCACCAAAACCTCCTTGAAACATAACCCTCAGAATAACAGGCTAAGTAATTGTTGGCTAAAATTGTGTAGCGAAGCAAAACGTAGCCAACTAATTGTGTGTTTTCAAATGCCTTGTGAGGTTTTTAGTTTATAATTTGCGAGAAATAATCATCAAAAGATATCGAAGAATGTCTTGTTTCCGGAGTTTTTCCAAGATTCGAACCAGACTTTTGACCAAAATATAATTTTTCACTATCAATATAAATTAAAGTGAAACTCGGAGGCGGATCGCTATTATCTGAATTAAAAATAAAAGTCTCATTTAGGCCGTAGGCTTCAATACTTTCTTCACTTATAACTTTATCTGTAATTTCATATCTCGATATATCAGTAGTATTAAACACCATTGAATCACATACTGTATCAGTTGGACGGAAAAACTCTGTTATATAAGTAGATTTCAGTGAAGAATCTATACGCAACTTAATGTTGATGTACCATGAAACTTTTGAGTCGTCAGTGGATAAATTATTGTAAGGAAAACATTCTTTTTTCCAAGAAGTATGCGAAAAAGTTGCTATAAAGTCTTTTTTGGACGTTTCAGTAACAATATCGTCTTCAGAACCACCACAAGAAAACAAAACCATTGACGAAAGAGCAATGGTAAGCGATATATTTTTCATTTTTACTCCATATTCTGATAAAAATCTAACGCCCAAATAACTGGCTAAGTAATAGTTGGCTAAAATGTGAAGCTAAGCGGAACCTAGCCAACGGTTAAAAATCCTGCTTGAATGGCTTGTAAGCCTTACTTACTGTAAACAGTGAAGATTTCCTTACCGATATTAGCAATGGCTTTATTACGTAGGGCAAAAGATGCATCGGTCTGAGTTAAATAAATACTTATAATTAGAGGTGAACGCTTATCAGACCAAACAACAGCAGTAATCCCCCTTGAACCATAACCTCCAGCTCCAGAACGATCAGCAATAGACCAATGTTCAGGAAGTACTGAACGAAATAAGCTACCTGTCACTTTATTATCTATCATCCATTGTTTTAGTTTAGCTTTTGAAGCTTGAGATAATGCATCCCCAAATAATAAAGTATGTAAACTTTTTACAATTGCATTTGGGGTAGTTGTATCTCTTTTATCGCCATCAAGTGCTTCATTTAAATAAGGTTCAAATCTATCCAATCGAGTAACCTCATCCCCAATAGAACGCATAAACTGAGTTAAAGCCTTTGGCCCTTTGATGCCGGTTAGCACTATGTTGGCAGCGGTATTATCACTCATGATCATAGCTGCAGAACATGCCTGTTTTAAGGTGAACTTTTCACCAATATGCTTTTTAGTTACCGGAGACCATTTAACAAGCGAACTTTTAGTAATAACACTAGAGGTATTAAAAGATTGAAGCCCTTTTTCTACATCAACAAGTAATTTTGCACATGCTAAGGTTTTAAAAGTGCTCATTAAAGGAAAACGAGTATCTCCGTTATAATTCCATAATTTATTGTCCGTGACATCATAAATAGATACACCAATACGAGCACCTAGCTGGCTTTCTATTTCTTCAATTTTTTTAATAATACTATTAGCATGTACGCTAGAAACGGAAGACAAGTTAGCTACTAAAACGAATATCAGTGAGCTGTACTTTAAAAGGTATGTTTTAAAATCAAATTTCATAACAAATATCATTTCCATTTTTTTTAATTAGATTAACTGCATCATAGTTAAACGTGTAAAGACTATTACAGTGGAGGATATTATTGACCAATATATTATGAATTGTGAATTGGACATTTTGCTGAACTTCCTTGTGTAAATTTAAATAGAAAAACCTAAGGTTAAGTTTTGAAAAGCTCTGGCTTCTTAATGGATAAATATAAGAAAATAGATAAAGTCGCATTCCAAGACTTTTAACGGTTGTGAATCCAATATCGATTCTCACCAAGTCCAAGGTAAAATCAACTAAAGAAAACGCAGCTAGAAAAACAGCAAAAAGCTCAATGAACTTAGCTAATTTAGTTGAATCCGACATCAGGTACTCCTTTACACATAACGCCACAATAAGCGGCTAAATATTAGTTTACTCGAATGGTTGAGCCGAACGAAACAGAAAATTGTCATGTGTCCGTTCTAAATGCGCTTGTTATTTGTTTTTCCAGCTTTGCGCTAATTCTATGGATTGTTGCAATGTAGTCCAATTTAAAAGACTTTCCTGATAAGTACCAGCTTTACCTTGGAGCTTTATACCGTAACTATTTAACCTAAAGGCAAGAATAGAATAAAACGCATCTACTACTCCCGCAGAATCAAACATAAAGGGTAATTGAGCCAATTCAAAGATTGATTCAATTCGAGTTAATTCATTTTTAATATCGCTATTAATTTCAGATAATGGCTTTACTCGATCCAATGAAAAGGGGCAATGAGTCCGAAGGTTAATAAAACCTGAGTGCAATTCTGAACACAAACTTCTAGCTAATGCCCGTTCATTGTTTAATTTGGGATAAAGAATACCATCAGAATATTCATTGAAATACTCAGCGATTGCTAATGAATCGTGAACAACCAAATCACCTTCAATTAAAGCAGGTACTAAACCTGTTCGTGAGTATGTAAGTATTTTCGATTTATACTCTACATCAGTTAGGTCTACCACATGAATTTCTAAGTTTATTTGGGCCAATTGACCACATATCCATGCTCTTAATGACCATGTAGAATCTGTACCAACAATTAATTTCATAAATTAGAATCCAATTCTGAGTTTGCCTAAACGCATAACGCCACAATAAACGGCCAAGTAATAGTTGGTTAAAATAAACGACGCTGGAGCAAAAACTAACGGTTATTTGTCCTGATTAATTTGCTTGTTAGCTTAATTTAACCACTACACTCGCCATATTCATTTACCCAATAAATTGAGTTACCAATTACAGCAATTGAACCAGAGATTATTGCACTTAAAGGAAAAACAATCACTGAGCCAAGTACTTCCCCCAAGAATTGCGTTTTACAATCGTCTTTATCAGAGCACTCTAACTCATCAAACATTCCTAGCGGTTCAACAGAAAGCTCAATTTTCTTTTGTACGGTTTGGCATTTTTTATCAAACTTCTCTGTAAAATTAGGCATAACAGCACATGAACAAAGAAATAAAGAGAAACAAGAAATTAGTAAAGCTCGAGAGATTTTCATAACCCTCCATGATTAATAAGCTAACGCCCTGTTAATAGGCAATAATATAATTGACTAGAATAAGCGACGAATGAGTAAAAGCCAAGTGTATTTTGTTCTTGTTTAACAGCTTGTTAGCATTTTAATTAATATTTACCTCAAAGGAGTTAATCCAGGCAATACCTGCACCACTCCTAATTTCAGTTCCAAGCTCAATATCGGAAATATACCATTCGGCTTTTAGAATACCTTTTTCAATAGCATGTTGAATAAGTTCAAGAGCGTTAAAATTGTTTTTTAACTTTGGATCCAATGATCTAAATGTAATATAAGTCCATTTATTATTATTTTCTCCTGATAAATCTCCCCAGTTTTTATCTACCCATATTTCCCAGTTTGTATTTATTGATTTAAAAGAACCATATTTTTTCCCCGCGGGATTAAAGTGTTCCGGAGTTGAATATGTCCAGATCATTAATTCAGCCATTATTGATGACTTACTTAATGTCTCTGCATCATGTGATGAATTAATTAACCACATCGAGGTTGCTAAATTATGTTGCCCGTTGGTACTAATATGCACATCATGAGAAATAGTAAGGTTATTTAACTCCGATATTTTCAATGGAAACTTGCTATTAATAGTCGGTTTTGGATCCCAAGGGGAGTTACCAAGTTTAATTTGTGGGTAGGCATATATATAATTATTAGATTGAGGCCATTTTTTCAAGGGCCAATTCCATGACCACCCGTATACCTCAACATCATTAACCGTCTTCTTTTCAATGCATTGAGACCATTCATAACTATTTGCCGATTTTTTGTTCCATACATTATTATACAAAGTACCATTAGGACTTAAGATGGATAAATAGTCAGAACAACCTAAAGAAACAGAATGGGGCTTAATCCAAGTTTTGTTATCACAGGAAAAGAGCACAAATAATAATGCTAAGGCGGAAACTGTCGTACTCGTTTTCATAACACCTATCCATGAAGTTACCGTAAATGCAAACGCCGCGTTAAGCGGCAATAAAATAGCTGGCTAAAATGTTGAACGGAGTGAAAACAACCAATTGGTTTCACCGTTGCTTCAAAAGCATCGTCATTTTTAATCGTATTAATATAAGAGTAAAAACGCTCTTTGTCACTTAAGACTTGTTTTATGTGATCACAGATATCCACGGTTGGAATATTAAGTAATTCGGTAACTTTCCTTGTAACTGTCATTAGATACTCCATATAGCTAACGCCCCACTTTTGCTAAACCAATGAGCTATAAGTTTTGTTCCGTAAGACTAAAAACTTACCTTTTGGTGTTATAAAAATCTTTAAATATTTGGCTCTGTTCCACAAGACTGTTGTTCTTTACTCATATGTCTGTTTTATAAGGGCTAGATTCAAGGATGCATTTTTAGATAAATAAGCTCGTAATGCACGGTATCTAAGAGCTGGCGCTCAGGTGATATTCAGGGAGAACATTTACGGGAACAGAGCCAAATATTTAGTTTGTTTTATTTCCAGTAAGTTAACAGTAAATTGTTGCGAAATGTCTGTTTTTTTTACACTCCAAAAAAATTATCACGCAAACCATTGAAAACAAAGAAGTAAAAAGTAGGCGCGATTATTGCTTAAGTGTGTTTAATGTTTTAAATAAAAATAACATCAATCAACTAAATGGAATATTAATGAAAAATTTACTTATAACTATGTTTGCAGTATCTTGCTTTTTTTCCTTATCGGCTAACGCTGGAAAAATTTTACTAACTCAATTTGACCATACTGGCTATGCTGATATGAAAGCTAACTTAGAAGCAGACGGACATACTGTTGATATAGTTAACGCTAAAATAGGCGGTAGCCTTGCAATTGCTTTAACGGCTACCGAATATGATCAAGTTTTTTTATGGGATTTAACCTCATCATTATATTTAAATAATGATGACTTAGTGGCAATCGACGGGTTTTGGTCAACAGATATGGGTGTAGTTGTTGATACACGTTCATATGGCTATCATTTCCAAGGCAATAACAGTAGCGAAGTTTCTTTATTGCAAAATATTGCTAACAACCTTGGCTTATCTGGTGGTGGTATTTGGTTTGGTACTGACGACTCTCCTATTTGGTCTAAGAATGCAAATGCAGTGTTGGACTTTTTAGGATTTAACCCTGTTACTGGTAATTATAGTGATCCTGTGAATTACGCAGATCCTACCTCTATATTACTAGATGACGTTACAGCTGGAGATTTGTGGGGAGGCGGAGCCTCTGTTGCTAAAGCACCCATTGGTTTGCAATCTAATGGTGTCGAAATGTTTGCTCACTTTGGTAATATAAATGCGCTAGGCGAGGTACTTCCTTATATATCTGCAAGCTTTGACTTGAGAGGACCTCAGCCAGTTCCAGTTCCAGCAACTGTATTCTGTATGGCCATTGGTCTTTTAGCTTTAAGCTTTAGACGAAAAGTCTAATAAGATTAGAGATAGTCAACTGCTATATATTGGCTATCTCACCTTTCAAAAATTAAGACAGTCATCGCTCTATCATATCCTCCCAAAATTTATTGTTTACGCTTTTAGATCTAGATGGAATCCGTCGCCCCCCTGAGACTCCCACACAAACAGAATACTATATTGAGTGCGCTTTAAGCCTTGAACGACTCCAATTACTAAACTGTCTTTGTAATAGGTTTAGTGACCCTCCTAACTTCTGTTTTATTTGCTCTTTATTGAGAACGTCACATAAACGCTGTTGCTCACTTCTAATGATTTTCGCAAGCATCGCCTTTCGTATTGCTTTTGCATCATGAAATATATAAATGCCCAACTCGTAGAGTTTAACAAATGGCGGCTGAACCTAGACGTATCCAGTGATTGTCAGCTGTGATTAACAAACGCACTAATAATTGTAACCGTTCTTCAAAAGTATGTTTAAAGCAAACTAACGCCCCACTAAGAGGCAAATGATAGTTGGTTAAATTAGCGACGCAGGAGCAAAAACCAACTGTTATTTGTCCTTTTGAGTGACTTGTATGGATAATAACGTCCGTATCCACTGTTCCTTTTTAAACCAGTTTAGGTAAAGTGAGGCCCAAGCTTTAGCAGCAACTAAAGCCTTTTTATACGATAGTTTGATTGAGTGATGGCTCCTCTGTTGAGAGACCGATAACAAGTGAGAACATCGTATAAAACTCCAAGCAATAAACTCGAATAGTCAACTGGGCCCCGAGCCCGAATTAGCAAGGCGGAGTCAGCTTAATATGAATAACACAAATAATCAAAATGAAATTTACGTCGGTGTCGATACAGGTAAAGTACAACTTGATATCTACATCCGTCCTCTCGATATTTATTTCACCGTCACCAACGATGACAAAGGAATTTCTAAAGCAATAAAGGAAATTAAAAAGCACCACCCAACTGGCGTAGTTATTGAAGCAACAGGACGACTTGAACAGGCCTTTATTATTGCCTGCGCAAAAGATAAATTACCCTTTGTTGTTGCGAACCCTGTTCATATCAAAAAGTTTGCCGGAGCCATTGGGCAGTTTGCTAAAACGGATAAGCTTGATGCAAAGCTGATTGCTTACTATAGCGAAGCCCTAAAGCCCATACTATCTACGTTAAAGCCTGAAACACTCAGAAAAATGAGTGACCTATTATCCAGACGTTGTCAGTTAATGGAAATGCGCACAATGGAGAAAAAACGTCTTCAAATACTGCCTGAATTCCTAGCAAATACAATAAACTCCATGCTTACCGTTATCAATAATCAGCTAACAAAAATAGACAATAAAATGGCCAAACTGATTGAGCAATGTGATGAATATAGAATTAAAAATGACATTATTCAAAGTGTACCAGGCGTAGGAAATGTTGTTGCGTTTAGCCTGTTAAGTAACATGCCAGAGTTTGGTTATATTACCAATAAAGAAGCAGCTGCGTTGATAGGAGTAGCTCCTATAAATCGAGAAAGTGGTGCATTCAAAGGTAAACGAATGATACGTGGTGGACAGCATCAAATACGCACGGCGATGTTTATGTCGATGATGTCAGCGATGCAATGTAACCCTGTTTTCAAAGCAACATATCAGCGGCTTGTCGCCGCTGGAAAACCAAAGAAAACAGCCATCATCGCCCGTGTTAGAAAGATGATTGTGATCTTAAATTCTATGGTTAGAGATGGTGCCTATTGGGATCCTAAAATGAGTCGATAATTAAGAATTGACACCATAGTCACTTGTTAGTTTTTCATTACACCGATACGTTTTTTAGCATAAAGGCCTGCTAACGCACAAATAATTATAAAAACACCATACACACTAAGTTTATACAGTAACGGGATTCGGGGCAATGAGCCGTAAAGTCGAAGTCCATCGTTAACTATAAATATACCAATAGCAGAGATAATGGCTGTGATTTTGAAGTAAAAAACATCGCCGGATTTTATTGTGATTATTGAGGAAATTAGTGCTAAAAGTGCAATATATGAAGCAAGCATCGACATTGCCCCAGGCACAACACTGGGTGCAAGTACCAATGTGGCTACCACGATAGACATCCACCCTAATATTTTATAAAACACGACTCTTCCTTGATAAACTAACGCTTTGCTAAGCGGCAATAAAATTGTTGGCTAAAATTAGCGAGGAACGAGCAAAAGCCAACTGTTTTTTGTCCTTATTAATTAGCTTGTTAGGTGCAAATTAATTCAGCTATACCAGAATCACTATTTCCTAGACTTTTAAGCTCAAGTAGGAAGTTATCAAACAAACCTGGCTCAGTGGAAAGAAACATCTTTGCTTCACTCGCCACTTCTTGACCTTTGAAGCCAAAATATTCAGATTGCTGATTAGTTGCTATAAATATGTCACCCGGCTTAGGGAAGTGCAAACGAGCATGAAACGCTCCGTTGGCATATTCATGACCAAAGCTGCCGAATTCTATATTTCTTAGGCCACCATAGTAATGAGTTTTAAAAGTTTCTAAACTTTCGTAAAGGTCCCCTAACTCATTATTACCAAGGTAGACACTGTTTGAAAATGAAGAACGAGCGTTATTTACTGTAACTTTCAATTCAGTAATATCCTCATCGCTCCATATTTTCTCAAACTTAATCGATGACTCCATAATTATTCATTGCACCTAACGCCTACTTAAGCGGACACAAACAGTTGGTTACAATGTGAAGCGAAGCGGAACCTAACCAACTGTTTTTGTTCCGTTTGAAGTTCTTGTTAGCTGCTTTTAACACCGTATAAGTCAGATATATTAACGCTCTCTAGTTCCAAGGTAATTTTCATCCCCTTGGTGCATGATAAGTGATGGTGCAACATCATTACCTTTACGTTCAAAGCTTACCTGAAGATCTATAACTTTTGCGAAAAAATGAGTATCTGACTTGGCATAAATGGTAAATGGTCTCTGTCCTTCGCCCGAAACTAATAAAGATAACCTATTACCTTTTAACTCTACCTCAACATTAAATTCAGAAAATGTATATTTACCAACATAGCTTTTTAACTTGTTTTCCGAAATATTAATACCCGTGATAGCCTGCATAGTCGGAATATAAAAACTAGCAATTTCATCAATGAAAGATTGCGGGCTTGCTCCCATCAGATTAGTAATAACAACAATTGACAGATTGTCTTCCGGGTATATAACCAATGCAGATCTATCGCCACCAACAGCGGCAATTGCCGGATGTTCAGCCCTGTCAATAACCTGCCAACCAAGTGCATAGCCATTTAAAAATCGGTCAAACCCTGCCATTTCCCCACTATCGAGTACAGCGGGTGACCACAATGCTTTTAAGCTCGAAGGTTCACTTAACAATTCTCTTTTCTGTAAAGCAATCGCCCACTGTGCTATTTCTTTTGCATTCGAATTCATGCCTGCAGCAGCTCGAAGAAAAGGAGGTAATTCATATTGAATCGTAGTTAATTCATTACCAAAATAATAGGTATAGCCTCTGGCTTGATGAGGAATAACGCCTTGAAAGTGAGCGAAACCAGCCGACTCAGTTAGCTTCATCCCTACTTTTCTGAGTTGATTTTGCGTAATAAAATCGGTAAAGATTTTGCCACTTACCTGCGTGATTATTTTCCCTAATAGCACATAATTTGTAGAAGTATACTGGAATTGAGTATTGGCTTTGGCGGCCAAAGGTAAGGTTTTAACTAAACCCCAAGAAGCTTCTGCACCTTGGGGGGAAATAAGAGATGTTCCTAACTCAATTTTAGGCAACCCTGAAGTGTTAGTAAGTAACTGTTTAATAGTAATGTTTTTCCAAGTACTAGGCAAGTCTGTCACATAGGAAGAAGCTTTATCTGATAGTGCCAATTTACCTTTCTCGACAAGTTGCATAATGGCAACCCCGACAAAAGACTTGGTTATCGAATTAATGGTAAAAACAGTCTTGTCGGTAACCGCAATGTTATCTTGTAAATTTGCGATACCATAGTTTTCTATTTTGATGATTTTGTTATTTTTTATAACTGCGATTTGTAAGCCAGGAATTTTTTTATCCTGCATCTTCTTTAACAAAAAATCATCTATCTCATCGGCATTAACAGATAAATTTAATATCGATAAAAAAGCTATAGATACAGAGATAATACGAGTAATGAATTTTTTCATAACGTCCTTTTTATATATTGTAAATTAAGTAACACATATATCTGAAAAACAGCTAACGCCCAAATAACAGGCTAAGTAATGGTTGGCTAAAATTGTGTAGCGAAGCGAAACGTAGCCAACTGTTACGTGTCCTTGTTGATTTTCTTGTTATGTGTTCCTACGCAGAAACTTTTAATAAAGGCATATTAATACCAAAATACTGAGCTGTAAAATATACAAGTATTACACCAAACCCAATAAATATAGTGGTTAAAAATCTAAATAGAAGCGCTCTAAAGTGAGCCTTACGCTCAATACGATTTATAGCTTTTTCTTCGTCTAGTAATTCTTGTGCCAAAGTATGAATACGTTTATAGCTCACCCTTACTTCACCTAGGTTTGCTACCCAACCATTATTATTTTGATTGTCTTTTTGAGCTTTAATATCTTGAAGTTCACCATTATGAAAATCAAGGTGAGTATGTAAGTTATTTAACATAGTTTTAGTTAAACTATTAAACTCTTCTGGTTCTCTAGGCTTCGATATTGTTCGAGAAGCAATAAGTTTCAATTTGGCAATATAGCGGTCAGATAATTTTTGAAATGGACGATTATTCAAACTCCCTCCTTTAAGAACACATAACGCCCGCTTAAGCGGACAAAAATTGTTGGCTATAATTGTGGAGCGAAACGTAGCCAACTGTTTTTGTTCCGTTTAAAGCGCTTGTTAGCTAAATTACTCCGTTATAACTTTCGATGTAATGTTTTATTTCTCGATTATCAGAGATATATTTGGCAAAAAGCTCAGCTGACTCACTGTAACCATCCAAGCCTAGTTCTGGGAAGTTTTGAACAACAAAATAATATTTTACGGTATCACACTGAAATAGTTCTTTTCCTACTCTCATGTAGCAATCAGAAATATCGACTGAATAAAAACCTGTTTCTTCACGCTCAAGGTAAGCCTTCAATTCTTCTTCATCCATAACCTTAACACCAATAGAGTCGCATAAGTCAGGTATACCATCTCTAAAGCTAGAGGTATAATTATCTAACCTTTCACGACGACTGCCATCAATATCTTTGTTGAACATTATTTTTAAGTTCACAAATTTTGTCATTGCTATCTCTAGTCGAGCAGGATGTTTTTTTATTACTGGATTAGCTTCAACTAATATTATCTGGTTTTCTTCAGCTAATTTAATAGCACCGACCTGATAACCCTCAGTGGTAACATAAATACCTCGAGCGCCTCCAATATCATTTATCGTGGATATGAAGCTACCTATATCGGATTTCTTTACGGTGTTTTTCCATTTTTTGCACTCAACACAAAATTTTTGAACTACGCCTGCAACTGATATCTCCCAAAACACATCAATTTGATTATAGTTACCACTTTTCCCTTTAACTTTAACATCATGCCTAACATCTATACCTTCAAAGCCATCTTGTTGAAGTAGTTTTTCATGAAACTCCCGAACAAAAATCTCATACTCTGTTGGAGTAATATCCTTATACCCTTTCATAATCCACCAAACTTATATTATTTAGCTAACGCCTTGTTAGCTTACTTTTCTCGTGATATATATTCTCTTAACCAATCTTCAAATAACTTGATGGCTGAATTTATTTCTGGCGTAAATTTATCATGTTTAGAGTCTTCTCCAAGATGATAAATAACAGAACGTTCATTGGCTTGTTCTTCTCTATTCTTCCAATTTTCTTCCTCTGGATTCTTATACCTATGAAGCATATCCTGAATTTCCATAAGCAACTCACCTCTGCAACGCCTTAGAGGTACAATTTTATCTTGGTACTCAGAACCCCATTCGACTAGAGCCTCTAAATATTGCTCCTCTAATTCAGAGAATGCTGCATCCATTTTTTTCCATCGCTCTTGATACACATGGGCGGTGCCTTCATACCGACAGCCATCTTTCAAGTGCCCCGAATGAGTAGTGAGATCTTCAGGATATTCATACCCCATAATTGCTGGGTGCCTAACATGCTTAAAGGCTTCGCGAACTTTATAAACGGAACGAAGAACATCTTTTGCAAGTTGATATTCGGATTTACCTTTTAACTCTCTTTGCCAAGTGCCTAATCCACGATAAGCTATGAAAACAGCACCAAATGCTGAACACGCGACCACAATATCTTTTATTATTGGTAACCAAGTACAACTCATTTTAGAATCCTTCCGTGAAAAATGCTTAGTTAGCTAACGCCAAAATAACAGGCTAAGTAATGGTTGGCTAAAATTGTGTAGCGAAGCGAAACGTAGCCAACTGTTACGTGTCCTTGTTTATTTACTTGTTAGGCCCGGCAGACAACAAAGAATCTTTTTTCTTCAATATTTTCACCAAAACCAATTATTGGATTATCAATTCGAATTATTGAATTATCCACATTTTCTTCAAATGAAGAGCAAAGACTATAATCAAAATTTATAGAAGCTAAAGCTTTAATACCATTTTCCACTGATAAAGGTGTTCCAGTATCTTTTATCTGAAATAGGCATTCGTTACTACTTAAGTCTATATTGATATTTAAAACAGGTAGAACAGACTCGCAAGAGAGAACTTCTCCTGAATTATCAATATTTAAATTCATAACAAAAAGTTCAAAATCAATATTAACTTCATCTAAGGAATTAAGCTCATTTATAAAGTCGTGCACAAGTTTACTCAAGTAATTATCCTCAGGGCCTAACGCCCAAATAACGGGCTAAGTAATGCTTGCTAAAATGTGAAACGAAGTGGAACCGAGCAAGCGTTACGT
This sequence comes from Colwellia sp., assembly GCA_022969215.1. Classification (GTDB taxonomy): domain Bacteria; phylum Pseudomonadota; class Gammaproteobacteria; order Enterobacterales; family Alteromonadaceae; genus Colwellia. The sequence goes on from JALJPA010000066.1 coordinate 17,713, forward strand.
GTCCCTGTTTATTTTCTTGTTAGGTGGTAAGCCTAGTGATATTGGCATGACTCGCCATTTTTAATTCGTTTTAACGCTAGCCTAGCCAGATAAGTCGGGTCGTTAGTTTGTATTTTTTTTAAATTTGGCTCTAAGCCAGACTTTGGAAGTGAGTCCATATAACTTTCGATAATTGGAATCATTTTTTCTCCACGATTCACCGATTCACAAACAGCCTCTCCACCAGGATGCGAACCGACATAGATAAATAACAAGTAACCTAAAGCTTTGTCTCCAGCGATGCTTCTATTCTCTAATAATTTATAAAAAAGCATTTCTGCCTTTTTTGCCGCCTCGGATAAACCTAATCCACGACCTTCACTGTCATAAATATACATATTTCCTTTACTAGATAGCCGAGCCTCTAGATATGGTTTGACTAATTCAATACCAGATTCCGAAGCATTGACCTGTATAGAAAAAACACTAAGGAGAATACTCGACTAGAACCTTTCATATGCCACCTAACGCTAAGCTAAGCGGAAAAATACAGTTTGGCTACAATGTGCGAGGCACGAGCGCAGCCAACTGTAATTTTTCCGTTTGAGCGCCTTGTTATATTTAAATACCTTAAAAAGAGTAGTTAACACCAATATTAATGCTATTCCAATTAGAAGAATCTCCCGAAACAATTGATAACTCCGGTAATACCTGATAATCAACAAACAAAGAGAATTCTTCAGAGATTTTATAATTTAAACCAACACCATAATTGAATCCACTTTCAGAGGCCTTGATCAAATGAGGGTATGTTTGTGTAGTATTTCCATCGATATCAGTATGGTGACTAGTCGTTGTTATTTCATACTTGCTTTTACTCATGCCAGCTAGTGCGTATATGCTAAAGCCGTTAGAAATAGGATAAGACGCCTTTATAAGTAATGAAGCTTGTGTATCAATATCCTCTTTATACTCTTGGTCAGATAATATTTGATGAGAGTAGCCTGTCGTTCCTATATTCACCCTTGTTTCTAGTGCGAAAAATTCATTGAATTGGTAGCCCGCCACTATGCCTGCAGTATTTAGTTCCCTATCAGGTGAAGAAGCAACTTCTTGTGCACTATATTGTGCCCCAAGATACCAACTATTTTCAGCAAATGCTGAAGAAGCATAAGTTGATACGAGAATTGTACATGTTAAGGGTAAGAGTATTTTCATTTTAAGTCCTTTTTATTATTTTCGATGATGACGCCGAAATTCCGATTAAATATAACGCCCACAATAATGGGCAAATAATTGTTGGCTAAAATAAGCGACGCAGGAGCAAACAGCTAACTGTTATTTGTCCTGATTAATTTGCTTGTTAGCCAGTAGACGGTTCAATGTATGCGGATTCAGCAATCATCATCAATCCTTTTTTTCTAAACCTCGTGTTTCCAATAAGATCTTTAACTTTACTCATATATTCAGGTTTTGAAAGGTTGTTCTTTTCTGCAAGAACAACCAACCTTATAAGCTCATCTATTATTTCATAATGCCTATTTCTATTTTTTTCAGTGTAAAAATAAAATGGGATGAGGGTAATTGAATATAAAATGATTGTCATTAGAATGGAAAACCAAAATGGTTTTCCCGTTTTTGTAATTCCATTCTTATATGTAGATTGCTTTAAGAAATTATAAGGTAGGACGATATTAGGAGGATTAATTACAGTGAAGTATATTGTCAATGTTTCACCTGGGTGGATAGAAGATATTTGACCAATAAAATAATGACTACCTTTACCGCCTTGCTTTTTATTGAGCACAACCAAAGGATTATCCGTAGAGTAGTCAACAATATCACTGGGGAACTCAACGTTAAGTGCTACATTTTCTGCATCTGATTTACCGTGATTATGAAACTTTACATATGTTACGGCTTTATCTTCTACTTTATAGTAGCTACCTATTTCATACCTTAAATCAGCTTCAAAATAAAATCGGATACCTAAATGAATAATTATTGAAATAAAAGCAACGCCAAACGTTGATATCAACGTGATTTTTTCAGTCCTAGATAAATTCAAAAAAAACTCCTGTAAGAAATTGATTATACTGGCTAACAGTTTATTAAGAGGCAAAACCTCTTCTTTCTACAAGATGAGATTAATCGTCCCTCATTTTATAATGCAAAGAGATTACTTGATTGTTATCGGTAGATCAATGAGTTAAAAATACTCACTTAACTGGTAGATGTGTGAAAGGCGGAAATATTCCCGTTTTCTTGTAGAAAGAAGGAACCAAACACGTACTGCATGTAAGAACAGTACCTTATTAATTTGGGTTAGAATATTTGGTTATTGAAATGAAATTTCTAAAGCCTCTTTGATATTAGAATGGCAGGATCAAAAAACGCGACTCAGTTTCCTAAGTCGCGCTTTGGCTTTTATATCACTTACGTAAGTTACATACTAAAAGTGTATTAACCTATGTTAGTAACACCAGCCATATACGGTTGTAATACCGTTGGAATGTTAATACTGCCATCGGCTTGTTGGTAGTTTTCTAGAATCGCAACTAAGGTACGCCCTACTGCTAAGCCTGAGCCGTTAAGTGTATGCAACAACTCTGGTTTGTTGGTTTCACTATTTCTAAAGCGTGCTTGCATACGACGAGCTTGGAAAGCGCCCATATTTGAACACGATGAAATTTCACGGTAAGTATCTTGTGCCGGTAACCAAACTTCTAAATCAAAAGTTTTCATGGCACTAAAACCAACATCACCGCTACATAATTGTACCGTGCGGTATGGTAGTTCAAGTTTCTCTAGAATAATTTCAGCATGACGAGTCAATTCATCAAGTGCTGTCATTGAATTTTCTGGTTTAACTATTTGCACCATTTCAACTTTATCAAATTGATGTTGGCGAATAAGACCACGAATATCACGACCACCAGAGCCTGCTTCACTTCTAAAACACGGCGTGTGCGCAGTCATTTTAATCGGTAATTCAGCTTCATCAACAATTTCGTCACGCACTAAGTTAGTCAGTGGCACTTCCGATGTTGGAATTAATGAAAGCTTTTTGTTCGATAAGTCCGTGTGAAATAAGTCTTCACCAAACTTAGGCAATTGTCCGGTACCGAATAATGACGTGGGATTAACTAAATACGGCACGTACATTTCTAGGTAACCATGCTCTTCTGTATGTGTATCAAGCATGAACTGGGCAATAGCGCGGTGTAACTTAGCAATTTTGCCACGCATAACCACAAATCGTGTGCCCGCAAGTTTAGCGCCGCTTTCAAAATCTAAGCCTTTATCAACTGCAAAGCCTAAATCAACGTGATCTTTAACGTCAAAATCAAACTCACGTGGTGTACCCCAACGCTTTATCTCAACATTGTCATCTTCGTCTTTACCGTCTGGCACAGAGTCATCAAGTAGATTTGGCAGAGCGCTAGCAATGGCATCAATTTTAGCTAAAACTTCATCTTGCTCAGCTTTAGCTGCATCAAGTGAGTCACCCAGTTGGCTAACATGTGCAAGTAATGGAGCAATGTCTTCGCCACGCGCTTTCGCTTGACCAATAGACTTTGAACGAGAGTTACGTTCACTTTGAAACTCTTGAGTTTTCACTTGGATAGCTTTACGTTGCTCTTCTAACGCACTTAACGCAGCGGTATCTAATTCGAAGCCTCGTTTAGCAAGTTGTTGAGCGATATTATCTAAATCAGTTCTAAGCAGTTTTGCATCAAGCATAATTGTTCACATTCTTGTTTATAAAGTTATTAAAATTGTATTTGCTTTTTCAGTATAAGGTACGTTTATTTGATATAAATTTCGCTTTCTATCTAAGCTAGGTTTATTCTACTTGCCTACTGCGGTGATCTGCAGCTATTTTGCTAAAGCAGTGACCATAAACATTCCCA
>JALJPA010000067.1 GCA_022969215.1 Colwellia sp.
GCAAGTAGCGACTTTTTAGGTAATATTTTCATTGTGAGACCTGTTTCAATTTTTGTTGTTTTAATTAATTTGTAATTGATTTATATTCGTTTTGATAGTTTTTCAGGTAGGTGCATCGATGAACCAAGAAAGCTGCCTAAACAACTTTCTTGGTTAATAAAATACATTTTTTATTGCTAAATATATTGCATATTTAGGCGCTGATTTATGTGTCAAATCAGCGGTTAACTTAAGGGGTTACTTAGCTTTACGACGGCTACTAACAAAGGCTAAACCCGCTAACATTAATAATGCCGCAGAAGTTGGCTCTGGAATTGAACTTGCGCTTACGTTAACTGAACTTGCACCAGAAAAAGCTACAGCGTGATCAACCCATGTCCAATCGTCATATAGACCTGATACTGAGAAGTCAAATGAGCCTGTGGCATCAGCAATTAGATTAAAACTTGCTAGTACAAAGTTTCCTGCAGCCATTAATGAGTCATCTTCTGTTGCAAAATTGAAATTTAAACCAAAGTCTTCAGCTGTTACTAATAGTCCATTCCTATCACCAATACGACCATCAGCTAAATCACTGTTTAATGAGCTTTCACTGTATGACATTACAGAGTTATCAAAGTTAAAATCAAATCCAAAGAGAGCGCTTTCTTCAAAGTCACTCGCACTAATAGTAACCAATATTGATTCGCCTACTGAAACCTCACTAGCTGAAAGGTTAATGGTTAATAAGCCAGCATTAGCATTAAAGCCGATCAGTAAAGTAAGCATTGCGATAAATTTTTTCATGGTTTTTCCTTTTATTATTTTTAATAAATTTTTATATTAAGCCAGTCTCGCGACTGACTTATTTTCTTGTTTATATGTAATGTTATTTACGAAGTTTATTGAACGGGACGACAACCTTGGGTATCAAAATCAACCACTATAGTTGCGCCAGAGCTGGCACCGGTAAGCTCGATGTAACTCCAGTAATCCATTTCAGGCGTTAGCTCAAGGTAGATACAGGCTTGATTATTTGCTTCGGTTGAAGAAGCATCAAAACTAGCATTATTCAAATTAACCCAACCGCTATTGCGATAATAAAGTGATAAATCACCAGTACCATGCGCGACAGTAATCGCGACACTGTTATGGTTATTTATTTCAGGAACAGAGAAGCTTTGACGGCTGTCCGCGCCCAAACAGGTAACACTGCCAGCTTCTAAGGTACCTTCGGTAAAGGCGGCCTGGTTTGCACAGCTATCAACTAATGGGCCGTAATTAACATTAAGCGCAATAGTGTCAGTGGCAGTCATACCGTCATTATCGGTAACGGTTAATACTACGCTGTAGCTGCCAACTTGCTGATAAGCATGACTTGGGTTTGCTTGACTACTGGTAGCGCCGTCACCGAAATTCCAGCTGTAGCTAACAATGCGGCCGTAGTTATCATTTGAACCAGCACTACTAAAAGCTATTGTTTGAAATTGATCAACGTTACCGTTGCCTGTGGCAACTGCTGTTGGTGGCTCTGGCGGTGGTGCAATGCTAGTACAGCGATCATATGAACAAATACTGCGCATTGCGCGCACGTCACGGGAGTTAACTACGCCATCACCGTTAATATCAAAAGCAGGGTCTAGCTGCTCACCACGACGAATTGCCATGGATAAAGCGCGCATGTCATTTCTATCAACATCGCCGTCGCCATCCATATCACCCGCTGGGTTTATAACAACTGTCGCCGTTGCCATAGCTGTCGCACCATCATTATCGGTAACCGTTAAGCTAATATTATATTGACCCGCCTCTGCGTAGTTATGCTCAGGGTATTCCAAGTCACTGCTATTACCGTCACCTAGGTCCCACAAGTAGCTAACAATCTGACCATCTTGATCAAATGAACCAGTACTAGTAAGTGTTAAGGCATTCCCAGTAAAACCGGTATAGTTTGTACCTGCTTGCGCAATGGGTAACTCATTAGGCATTGAGTGGTCGGCATCATCACGAATGTCGTAATAAGCTTTAAAGGTAACGTCACTATAAGCATCAAATGGGTCAACCATGACATTAAATATGCCACCCTCATTGAACTGACAAGTTTCTAAAGCGCCAGGACCTTCCCAAGGACGACATGTAAATGACTCAATTGATACGGCTTTATTTTGGCTAACATGTAAGTCAGGATCGCCATTTGAGCCGGCAACAATCTCGATAACCACTAGTGATGCCGCTGTTGGAATACTGAATTTATAAGTACGTGGCTCACTACCTTTAGCAGCAGATAAACCTATTTCTTCAGCTAAATAGACACGGCTACAGCCATCACATAACACAGCATCATTTGGGTTATATAAAGTGATATCAACTTGAGTATTGGTTGTGCTACTAACACCCATATCATCCGTAACCGTTAGACTCGCATCGTACTGGCCTAGCTGGTTATAAACATGAACTGGATTAACTTCAGTGCTGCTTTCGCCATTACCAAAGTCCCAAAGGTAGCTAACGATACTGCCATCTACATCTGTTGAAGCGTCACCTTTAAAGTGCACTTCATGATCAAGCATTGCTTGATACGTTGGTGAAGTATTAGCGAAAGGAGGTTGGTTGCTATCATCTTTTGTTTCATAATAAACATGTAATTCACCATCCCAATATTCCGCAAATGGATCGATTAAGATATTAAACGTTCCACCTTGGGCAAACTCACAATACTCAGCAAGTTTAGAGGCGCTAAATGGCGCACAGTCAGCTGCTTTTACATCAACGGCTTTATTGCGGCTAACATACATATCTGGATCGCCACCATAAGCACCAGCCAGAACAATAACTACTTTCTCTGCGCTATCAGGGATCGTAAATTGATATTCTTTCGGCGCTACACCCGCAGCAGACCATATGCCAGCTTGCTTAATAACATGGTAACGTTTACTACCCGCTGACAATAAAGGGTCTTCAACCGATAATACTTGTAAATTAGCTTTATCATAAGCGCTAAAAGCATGCACAGTGGCGTGGTATGAGTCAGTTGTTTTTGGTCCTAATACACCAATAAACTCTGGTGTTGCTGCAGATAAAAACGAAATATAATCCGCCTGCCAAGAGCCATCAGCTAACATAGTTGATGCTTGACCAACCGAAACATACATATCAGGATCTTGACTATAACCTGATAAGTAAAATGCTAAAGCTTCAGTGCCAACAGGTGCATTTACAACGAAGGTATCAATGGCATCTTTTTGTGCGGATAAATTATCAAAGCTAGCGATAAGCTCACCCGTTGGACCATTATCAGTACCTGAAATACCATCCCATGGATGATCTGCATTGCTAGTGTAAGCAGTTAAACCGGTAGCAATTAGGTTGTCGTTTGACCAAAGTGTTGCCCGCGCATCGCCATGCAGAGCAGCGGTCATACGCGCCACTTGCCCTTGCGTAAACATGGCATAGTTGCTGGTATAGTGCATGAAGTTTTCAGTGTTAGTCGGTTGACCGAGACAGTTTGGTGAGTTTTCATACATGTCAGTTGATAACGACATTTGTGGAGTATCACAGCTTCTATCGCCAGTAAGACCACAAAAAGTTTCATTTGCCAATGAACAGCTATTGCCAGCAAAGGTATGAGGTAAATTCAGCCAATGGCCAAACTCATGGGTTAACACCGAGCGGAAATTCTCATCGGTATTCTCACCAACATACCAACCGTTATAAACAACGCGTGAGGTATTCGCTTGCGTCATTGCTATATCAGGATACCAAGCAACACCAGAGTTATTGGTTGAACCATCATCGTACAAGTCGTTCATAATATAAACGTTCATGTACTTAAAGTTGTCCCAAGCATCGGCAGAAATTGCAGTATCAGCACCGCTGCCATTGCCGTAACCGGCTTGTTCACGACCGTAGCGAACAATACCTGTGGTATCAGCGCCAGTAGGTGATTTTTTCGCTAAAATAAACTCAACATTTAAGTTGTCACGAATGGCTTGGAATTGCGGAGCAATGGGACCGTCTTGAGTATTGGTACCGAGGAAGTCTTCATTCAAACGTTGTAATGCATCAACAATTTTTGCATCGGTTAAACAGCTCTGTGTTGCATCATCACAGGTGAAGTTCTCACCATAAACATGAAACACTACCGGAATATAATATCGTCCGGCGACGCCGTTATCTTCTACCGCTAAGGTACTACTTGCCAAAAGGCTGCGTGCTAATGATCTATTTGATAACGACTTACTTGTCTTTCTTGATGACAAGGTAAATTGTTTAAGCTCTTTGTTTAACTTTTTTTGTAATTTATTCCAGTCTTGGCCGTTGTCATCTATAGCACAAACTTGGTTTGCTGCACTAACACTAGATTGATGAACATTGCGACTTTTTAGCCAATTCTTTGTTAGGCTTTTCCCCTTCACCAGTCTTTTTTGTTTAATCGGTGCGGCTTGTTTACTTGTCTTTGTTTTTAATAGTTTAGCTAAGCCATTATCAGGCGTTTGCTTTCCCGCTACAGCAGTTAAAGATGCACATAGCACCATTAACATAGACAGACTCATGACTTTATTGTTGATGAGACTCATTTTCTATCCTTGGTTATTATTGTATTTTTATCTGATAGCCTGTTACTTATCTTTTCCATAAGTTACGAATTCACTATAAAAGTATTGGGTATCAATGATTTATTGTTTTTATCTGTTAACTCGCTATCAGTAAAGTTTTTAAAAACTTAACGCCTATAAATCAGGCTAACTTTGTAGCGAAAATAATCATAAACAATATTCGATATATTGTATATCTTATATTGTTTTTGTTTATTACAAGGTTTACATTTTTATAACACCTAAATGATCGTCATTAAAAACGGAAGGGCACTGTCTTGGCGGGATAGCGAGTAAAAAACCAACAAGAATTCAACTGTAAATATGAGAAAACTACTGATAGACCAATAAGTTCTATTTATATTGTTAAAAGTTGTAACTAATGTAGGTAGTGGGGTTGCATTAATGTGCTAAATAGTAATAATAACGATTCCTATTTGTCTTTAGTGTTTTAACATGAACTTATCAATTGTAAACCTTGCTGTTACGACAGCATTAACTGCAGCTTTAGCTGCCACACCTGCTTTCGCACAAACTTCTCAGGAACATTTACCAGAATCTGACAACATCGAAAGAATAGTTGTTTCCGCTTCACCCTTTGAACAAAAATTATCGGATACTGCTAACTCTGTTTTCATCGTTTCTCAGGAAGACTTAGCCTTACAAAAAACTGTTGCCCGTAATTTAAGTGAAATTATTTCTAATTTAGTACCGGGCTTTTCGCCAAGCACTGAAACTATGTCTACTTTTGGACAAAACTTCCGTGGTGGCAAAGCTATTGTCATGATTGATGGCGTATTAATTTCAACAACCTTGCGTGCTGGTGGGCGTGATTTACAATCAATTTCTGTTGATGCTATCCAAAGTATTGAAGTGATTAAAGGCGCGAGTGCTATGTACGGTAACGGTGAAGCGGGCGCTATCATCAATGTTATTACCAAAAAATCTACTGCCAATGTTGAAATGCAAACCACCATTGGCGCAGAGGCGTTTGCCAGTGAATTATCAGATACTGGCTACAGTTTCTCACAAACTGTTTCGGGTACCAGTGAGTCAGATGTTGGTTTCATGTTAAATCTGGCAGGTAAAGATCGCGGCAATTTATATGATGCCGATGGTAACCGTTTACCAGGTGCTCCTAATAGCCAAGGCGGTATGGGTGATGCTGACGAATACGATATCTTATTTAAGCTTGATAAAGAAATGACCGACTCTCGCATCGCTTTTCTTGCTCATCATTATAAAATCGTTAATAACCTGCAATATAAACGCACAGTTAATGAAGATAATGGCATGGTTGAAATTGATGAAACTAGCCCGTATGAAGGCCCAAATCCATCAACTAAATTGACTAGTTTTCAAGTAACCTATGAGCATGATGATTTTTTTGGTCAGCAATTGAGCCTTTCTGCATATAAAAGTGATGTTAATGTCGGTTATGAATCAGGCTCGGAAATTGTTTCAGAGCGTGCTGGTTTTAAAGCCGCACTACAATGGCGTATCACCGATGAGCAACGCTTAGTTTACGGTTTTGAATACGGTACAGATAACACCGAACAAGGTCGTATGCGTGATGTTATTATCACGGGTTCGGGGGCTGGTGAAGCAGTAATCGAATCGCAATATATTTGCTCAGTATGTGATTTAACCGAAACCAAGTTAAGCCCATTCGCCCAATACTGGCAGCAACTCGGCGATGACTTAACCTTGCAAGTTGGTCTGCGTTATGAAAATTTTGAAATTGAAGTACCAGATTATCAGCGCTATAAAAAAGGCGTTATCACCGAAAAGCAAGGCGATACCTTAAAGTACCATAAACCGTTAGTTAACTTAGGTGCGGTTTATAGTGTAACTGACAGCAGCGATATATTTGCCAGTTTCTCACAAGGTTACTCACATGGTGATATGCGTATGTTACGTGATATGCCGGTAGATACTGTGGCTGAGTTTTCTGATGAAATTCCAGCAACACAGACGAATTATTTTGAAACCGGTTTACGCTTTAGCGATACTAATTTACAAGCTAGTTTTGCCATATTCTATTCAGATATCTCAGATAGCTACGGTTACGATTATAATGTTGCCGCGGAAACAGATAAGCGTGTTGCCGCCGTCATTGTTGCCGATGAAGAAATTTGGGGTTATGAAGTCACTGCCGATTACTTAATAACTAAAGACTTAAAATTAGGTGGCGCTTTATCACAGTCTGAAGGTAAGCGTACCAATGGCAGTACAGGCGAAGAGTATTGGTTAAACGATACTAAAATCACGCCAGTAAAAGTATCACTTTACGCCAATTACCAATTTAATGAAATTGCCGCACTCCGTTTACAAGCCAATTATGTTGGCGATCGTGAAAAAAATGGCCCAGAAAGTGAAGCCGGCTATAGCTTTTATGAGTCTCCGTATGAAGGTTATACCCTAGTTGATTTGATCACTAGCTTTGATACTGATTTTGGCCGCATTACCTTGGGTATTGATAACCTACTTAATGAAGATTACCAACCATTGGTTTCACAAATGAACAAAGAAGTGATTTGGGAAAGTTATCGTAATCAATTCTCAGGTTATGGTCGTCGAATCGCGGTTGAGTACAGCATTACTTACTAAAGTATTGTTAAAAAATAGACGTGTTAGAAATTAGTTAATTGAGCTCATACTTGTGAGAACTTAAAAGGCTTAAGGTTAATTGACCTTAAGCCTTTTTTATTAGCCTTCTTGGGGTAGAATAGCGCCCGATCACTAAGCTAACTATCTTTCTTACCTATTCGAGTACCACAGTAAATGTTCACCACCATTAAAAATTCAGTACCAATGAGTGTTTGGTATATGTTGATCTCGGCTTTAGGTTTCGCCTTAATGGCTGCCTGTGTAAAAGAGGTTAGTGGTTTAGGTATTCCGGTGCTAGAAATTGTTGCTGCCCGAGCTATAGTGTCAGGCATTATTAGTTACGCTGACATTAAGCGTAAAAAGATTTCCATTTGGGGTCATAATAAAACCTTGCTGATTGCGCGCGGTGCTGTCGGTACATTTGCCCTAATGTTTGTATACTATGCAGTAACAACTTTACCGCTAGCAGAAGCGACGGTATTACAATACCTGCATCCAGTGTTTACTGCTGTTTTGGCATTGTTTTTTTTGAAAGAAGTGATACAGCGCTCAACCATAGCTTGTATCGTCATTAGCCTAATCGGCTTATTCATTATTATTCAGCCTAACTTGCAACTAGACAGTGGTGTACATTACCCCTGGCTAAGTATTGGCGCCGGCGTGCTCGGTGCTTTGGGTAGTGCAGTTGCTTATATTATTATCAAAAAACTGACTAAAACCGATGACAGTTCGGTCATTATCTTTTACTTCCCACTTATAGCCTTGCCCATTTCAATAATATTGTTGGGTGACGATTTTGTTATGCCGAGTTTAGCGGCGACAGGATTACTGATTTTAATCGGTATATTTACCCAAGTAGGGCAGGTTGGCTTAACAAAAGCACTCAATAGCGCCGATGCGAGTAAAGCAACGGCTTATTCTTATGTACAAGTGCTATTCTCAGTCTTTATTGGTTGGGCGTACTTTAGTGAAGTGCCGGTGTTTACTACCATTATTGGTGGCAGCTTAATTATGGTCGGCGCGTTAGTGAATGTCTTGTGGAAGCGCTAGTTGCTAATTAGTACGTTTGCTAGATTTACTTCGTGAACATTCTTAGCTTGAGTGGATGAAAATATTAATTTAATAGGTCATAACTTACCGCCCGGTGAAGCCCATCATTACTTCCGTCTTCTAATCTGGCTTCATCTTTAAATTTATCATAAAAAGTATGGTTTTTTTCATCGATGACACCAGCAATGCCATCATTTATTAACTGAAGTGCTGCTATTTGCTCATCAATAAGTGTAGTTACCTCTTCATTATCACATTTTAGCACTACTAATAATGCCATGGCTTTATCACTCAAGGCTTTCGACTTGCCATAACTTTTTTTCTCGAGCATTTCCATTGCTTGCAGACCATAAATAGAAGACCTTAGTCTGGTATTTAATATGCCTAATTGATCAACTTCAGCTTGATTACTGTCGATGGAGACATAACCATTTGATTGCTCTACCTTCAAAACCATGACTAATAAAGCACTATTTTTAAGTATTTTGACTTGCTCTTTAAGGTTTTGAGGAAGTGCTAATAAGGAATAAAAATGCGCTTGTGTTGCCGGAAGAGAATTAAAGTTAACCAGTTTTTTATCTAAATCGGCTTTTACTTCAAGTCGGTAGACGGTTGACTCAAGCCTGATTATAGCGTTCAACGCAGCCAAGGATCTTTGTAAACAAACCACTGAACTCAATACAGTTAAAGGCAGACATAAGCGACCATTGAGTAAGTGTTGTCCCTTAATGAATACAGACTGTAATTTAACAATCTTTTTGTTTTTATCGGCCTGATTTTTTTCTCTTGTCGTTGTTATATAATCAACAAAAATACCGAACAAAAGCAAGGCAAAAACAATTATTGAAATGGCATACATGTAAGCTAAAGCACCTTAATTGGTTTGATGATATCTAAAATAGATTTTGGCTTGCATAGAATTTATCAAATAGAGGCACGGTGTCAACTATTGAGGGTAAATAGTTATAAAAGCATTGAACTGTATGGTTAAATTTGAAGAAGAGTTGCTGCGCTAATCAATCAATTGGGCAACTATAATTCATTGATTAGTTGGTAGTTCTGGTATTAATTAGTACTGATTCTGCTACATAATTCAATTGTAGCTTGCCTGAATTTATCTAAACTATCTAATTCAGCTCCTGCTGGTCATGAGCATTTTACTGACCAAAGGGGTGTACTTTCGAAAGTGTCACTAACTCTTCTCTGACACCAGCCAATTGCTTGGCGTAAATAGTTAAACTCTTTAAACCAACTACTAAGCGCGATTGCACTTGCGAGTATCTATTATCAAGTTCTGGAGCCCAAACTTGTGCTAAGAAATCATCAACATTTTGCACAATGGCATGTAAGGGTAACCAAGTAAGATGACTATTTTTTGCGGCATAGCCTTTTAACAAGGATATAGGGTTGCTACCACCACCAGTGGCTGAAACACCTATGGCGAAAGCTGGCTTGTGACCTAGCGGTAAACCGTTGGCCGAGCCATTAGCGGTTAACAATAATAAGTTAACCAGGGCCGGAGGGATCATGCCGCCCCATTCAGGTGCAATAAACACCACAGCATCACAGCCGTATAACTGACTTAATACCGCATCTTTATTGGCAGCTAATGACGTAGAGTCGCCTCTACTTATTCCGCCTTTATCGGTAGCCTCTCTACCTATACCATAGTGGTCTAATAAAAATGGGTAGCATGATAAGTCTAATATTGAAGACTCAACACCTTGCATATCATTCAATATATTCATTTGTAGATATTGTGCGACAGCAAAACTTTTAGATTCAGCTCTTTGGCTACTACTGACCAGTAGAATATTCAATGTCTTTTTCAATATAGTCTCCAATACCAGCTCCAATAGCCTTGCCCTTAGGTACAGCTAGCGTCTAGTTTTTTATCATGGTTTTCTAAGGTTTATAATAATTACTTATTAATTTTTTTTATCGAGTTCGATGCATAAATTGCACAAGCACCAGCGATTAAATAAAATACTGCATATTCGTGAGCGTTATTAAACATCACGTCATCAATAAAATAATATGAAGCCATAAATACCCCTGCGATACCACCACCAAATAAAGCGCCAGAAACAGAGGACATAAGTGTATTGCTATTGCTAGGTTGAGACATACTACTTTCCTTACATATAACGCCTACGTTTTTGCATAATACCAATTCCATTAAATTATTGCTCACTTGTGCGGGTTAAAATACTCAAAGGCGGCGTTGCTCTCAATCCCAATAGCCAGCTATTGGTCAATCGAGCGCCTTGCTTTGATTTATTTTTCCTGTGCACAACAAGATCACAAACTTAATTAAACGAGTATGAGTTAAAATAATTGGCGCTAATTTAAAATGAGTTTTAATTAATTAAATTTTAGGACTGCTAAATCAATTTGGCAGTGATAGTTGCGCAAGGATTAAAACACAGAAAACAGTGTTTTGTCTTACTTGAGTCGTTTATTATCAGCTCACATCATCTGTATTTGTTGCAAAGCTGACTTTATTCCAATGCATATAGCCCCTGATATTAAGTAATAAAAAGGCAAAGTTACCTAAGGCCATGCCGTAGCTAGCCATAAAGAACACTCCTAAAATAATCCAGAATACGTTAGATATTGCAAAAACCACAAAGCCAATTTTGAGTTTGTTACCCAGTAAATAAGCGCCATATAGACTTAACGATATAGCGAGCCAATCTATGGCATAGTGCGCAAAAATATTTTCCATTTATTAAGCTAACCTTCTTTTTATAAACAGGTACTTATCAACCTATGACGTACTTACCAGTGACTTGAATACAATTGACTTGTTGGAAATTTCCTTGACCGCAATTGAGATGGCGCATTAACTTTATAACACCTAGGTCAGTAGAGAAAGCCAAGTCGAGATAAAATGATTCCATATCAGGTAAACAATATTACTCGAACTACTTTACTACTTTAAACGTCTGATGATACTTAACTAAGTTTATAAGTTTATAAGTTTATAAACCCATCAGTTTTTAGCTAAAGCTTTACCGCTATGCTCGACACTAACACTAACACTAACAATGACATCAATGAGAATGGCTTTATAGATAAAGTCGCCGAGCTAATAGCAGTGCCAGCTAAAATAAATTTTTTGTAACATGAGTTAAACAGGGAGCGTTGACGGGTATTCGTAGCTAGATGTTTATAGGTAAGTTTTGGTAGGTCGGCTTTCTTAGCTAAGTCATTGAGAGAAGTTTAGTAGGCTAAAATGTTTTAGCCTACAGCAAGGTTTACCTAGTGATTAGCTGTATTATTACCACTAAAAATCAGCTAATCAGTCTAGTTTATTCCTGCTAATTTGAACCTATACCTTCATTAATAGCATCTTCGAAATCTTCTTCTGTAGCGGTCTTACAATCGTTTGATGTTTGACCACATTTACGGCCTTTTATTCTAGTGCCTGTAGCAGAAGTAAAGCTGCTACGGTTTTGTTGTAATTTTGCGATTAGGTTCGTCATCGCATCTTTTGTCTCTATTGAATAAGAATTAACGGTAATCACTTCAATATTAAGGGTCGCATGTAACTGTTTAAGCAATGATTGCTCTTGTGCTAAATCCGTAGCAGTCAGCGCAGTCGAGTTCTCTTCCATCTCAGCTACTATGAACTCTAACTGTTGACGGCTATCTTTATAATTATTTCTTACTATCTTTTGATAAAAAATGGCAGCTTTATTGATATCTTGTTCAACAAACTCGCCTTCTTGATACATTCTAGCGAGGAAGTAACTTGCCTCAGGGTATCGACTCTCACTTGCTTGCTCTAATAAGGTTATGCCTTGTGCTAAATCATTCTGCTTAAAGGCGATAAAAGCTCTATCAAACAATACTGGTCCATAGTGTTTATCAGCTAACCTATTGAAATATTTATTGGCTAACTCTAAATCTTGTTCGACACCAATTCCCTGTTGATATAGCTTTGCCATCATATGATAAGCTTTAAGAGAATATTTAGACACGTCATTATAAGCAGCCCGCTTTAACCAACTTATAGCCTTATCAGCACTTTGCTCTACACCATCACCATACAAGTAAGCAGTGCCTAGCACCAACTGTGCTTTTGGATCGCCCCAGCGCCCGTACATTTTTAATTGCTTTAGCTGCTTGGCACATTCATCAGAGTTACATATTTTTTGATAATGAGTAGAGAGCGCTAATAATTGTTGTTGAGGTGTTTGTTGCTGATGAACTACTTCAGCACTAACACCAGCACTAACACCAGCACTAACACCAGCACTAACTTGAGCCTTAACTTCGGTATTTATTTGTGCGCTACTGATAAAAGAAGTCAGAGATAAGCCTAATCCCGCCAAAAAAAATATACCGTTACTAATTGTTCTTAATGACATAAATAACTCCCTGTATATAGCTAAAGTACTTAACTAACTGAATATACAGGCTAGCAGGTTTTCGGGACAAAAGAAGCGAATGGGAGGTAAAGAAAGGTGAAAGGGGTAAGAACGGCATAAAATAGATATTCACTTTAAATATCTATAAGTCAGTAGGCTCAATACGGCTTTATTCTCCAATAAATGTCCAGGTATCAGCAGCATCGAAGTATCTGATCTTTACGCTGTTGAGAATATTCGCCGGCACTAAACGAAAGTTAACCGCCATTCTATCCTTATTACCACAGTCTGTCGGTGTGTAATGAGTGATACATCCGCAGCTTTTACAGTGTTTAAATTCAATAGTTTTGTCGCCCCAACTATAAGATCCTAACGCGTCTTTATCACAATTAACCGTTACGCTTTTCGGTTCAAAGTATGCCCACAATGCGCCATAACGAGTACAGACAGAACAATTACAGCTAGTAACTTTTTCAGTCGAGTTTGGGATTTGTATTTTTACCTTGCCACAATGACAACTTGCTTCAATCATATCGAAATACTCCCATGTATCGAACACTGGTAATAAGTGGGGCTTGCTTGTTAACTCGCAGTCACTTCATTTACTGTAGTTATCAACTCTGTTAAGCCGGGGTTTCTCTTAGTAAGGCGATGCCTAAAGCCAAAAACCAAAGGATCTGCCCTAAACCAAAGAGTGCGGTAGTAACCTCAAAAAAAGGATTTGTTGATAAAAAGGAAAACCCTGAAAAAAGCGTTAAAACCCCGGCAACAGCAACCAAAGCTCCCCAATAATGTAGCCAAGCGCTAAATATTTTACTCTTTAAACCCACGAAGCTAATTGCCAGCAGCCACACGGCACCAACGAGTTCAATGCCTCCACCTAATGCGTCAACAACAATAGCAATAGTACGGTGAATTATTAAAGCTTGTTCTGGATCTAATGCATGGTATTTGACTATCGCAGTGAGACTGGTAAGGAAAATTAAACTACTTGCCAGCACAAGGGAAACCCAAAGGTAGCCTACAATAGCGGTGAACTTCATCAACTCTGGTGAATCCTGTTTGAAACGTTGATAAATAGACTGTACCAAGATAATAAGCGCAAAACTGAATAAAAGCCCACTCACTAAATAGCCAACAAAAAACGTATCTCGATTCTCAATGATAAACTCAAGATAACGCTCAGGTGTGTTATATCCGCTGGCATCTAAAACACCGAAAAATAAAACGAAACCAAATATATAAGTGAAAGCTTCTGTTATTGCCGCTATGCCACCCCATTTTTGTATGGTCATGATTATTCCTTATCTAGGTGCTTAGTTACACCGTTAAGTGTGCAAGGCACTTAACGTGTTAATTACATTAACGCTAACATTTACAATACTTGGCTGCAATTCACTATTATTAGGGCTAAACCAGAACGTTTGCATGCCGACAGCCGTTGCCGGTTTAATATCTTTCTCAAAATTATCACCAACCATGGCAACACTTTTGGCCGGTATATTGAGTTTTGCCAGAATAGCTTGGAGAAACTCAGGGTTTCCTTTTGATAAACCTAAGTTAGCTTTACAAAAATAACCTGATATAAATTGGCTTAAACCTACGCGTTCAAAAGCTAATTTAATTTCTAACTCAGTCGAGTCAGCCGCGCTAGTGGCGATATATATTTTGCAGTGCTTAGCTAATGCAGCAATAGTTTCTTTTGCGCCGGAAATTGCCTCAACGTTTTGCCAAGCACACATTTTTCCGCTTGCATCAGGGAAGTCGACCATTAAAGTGTCACCCCAATCAAAAAGGTATACCTTTATCATAAAACCTCCGTGTAAATTGTCTGCTGTTAAATCCTTTATCTCTGGATTTTTAAAATGTTAGTCTTGATTTAAACCAAGCTGTTTTTGTTTTATTTTGGTCAAACCAAGTGAAACTAAGAGATGAGACTCGGTGAGATAATACTGTAACTCTTCATCTTTTACTTTTTCACTGTCGAGTTGCTGAATCCATTTCATACCTCGATTAGCAAAGTAGGGAGCTGGTTTATAACCTTCACACTCACTTAAAAAACCGAAATTTAATGGCGAGGTTTTAAAAGTGAAAGCAGCTTGTTTGTCTTGGCTCCAACCACCTATGGCAAAAACTTTACCACCGACCTTCCAAACATGTGAATTGCCCCATTGCATTACATAGCTAGTTGCAGCTAAAGAACCACAAAATTTATTAAACTCATCGTAGTTCATGATAACGCCTCACTTTAATATTTACTGATAAAACTTAATAAAAAACATTTCACCAAACGGTTGCCTCATCAGCTGAAGTCTCAATTACTCGATGCTGTTCATGATCTTTGATATTTAAGTAAACACCTTGGTTAAGTGTCACCTTATCACCATTGATATATTCAATCACACCATAACCAAATAAGACAATAAACCATTAGTTTTCATCTTGATGGTACCAACAAGTTTCTGGCGATGTTTGTCCCTTCGATACTATGCGTTCAACTCTTAACTTTCCGGTAATGAGGATACCTTCGATTATTGCATTAGGTATTTCTATCGGTATTAGGAATGATATTCATGATCCGATAGGCCGCTGCTAGATAAAGGATCTAAGCATGCTATAATTTCATTGCATTTGAGATCGTTTAGCATTCGGTAAAAATAACTCAACTTATTGTTTATACTTCAAAGAAATTTATTACATTGCAGCTACTCCATCAATATTGGATATTATGCTTAGAACACTATTTTTTATAATAATTGTCTTTATGGCTCATTCTGTAAGAGCAGAGTCAACAACAGAAAACCTATTGGACAAGTTATCTGAAGCAGAAGATTACCTAAGAATCCAACCCTCCGTATCATCAAAAATACTTAAACAATACCTTGCCCAAATTGGTCAGCTAAGTATAAATGAGCAATTAAGCTGGCATCAAAATCTATTAAGAGCTTCTATTGCTTTGAATCAGATGAAGCAGGTTGAAATTACCGTAAGAGCAATGCTTGCCTACCCTGAACTAGAGAAAGAAGCTGATAAATTTGTTTCTTTACTGAGTAGTTTAGGTATTTTTATACGCAGAACAGGGCATCCTCATGAATCTATTTGGCTATTTAATTGCGGACTGAAGCAACCTATTAAAAACGAAAAGCAAAAAATAAGTTTGCTCATTAGTAAGGGAACTAGTTTGAGTTACCTAAACAAAAATAAACAGGCTAAAGACAGTTATGCTCAAGCCCTACAAATAGCTGAACAAAAAAATGCAGAGGTATTTATAAGCGCTATTTATAATGTTTTAGGAATATTGGCTATAAAAGAAGAAGATTATCCGTTAGCGAAAGAATACTTGATAAAGGCTTTGCAACTATCGCAACGTATTTCAAGGCGCTCAGGTCAAATTGTCGCAGGTTTACAGTTGCTTAGGTTATCGATACTCGATAATGATGTTATCTTATATGAAAAATTGCATTACCGTATCAGTAGGCTCATCTTAGCTAGCGATAATGAGGTTAGGCAAGCTTACCTTTTTTGGATTGAAAAGGCTCATCAGGTATCAAAGGGCAAAGAACTTTCTGCCCAAGAACAAGCCGAGTTGTTAAATAAACTTAGACAAATCAAATCGGTTAGCATAGGTTTATATTTCCAGTTGGTTGAAAAGCTGGCACAACCAATGGGTATAAAGCCTTTATCCGTTGTAAATGGGTTTAGTGACTATCAGGGGGATTTATTAAATTATATAAAGCAGTGTAAGGACTGAGATTAAAAAAGTTTGCAATACTGAACGAAACCTAGCTAAACCATTTTATCGCTGGTATTACTGCCACACTACTAGGATAAAAGTATTATTTTCTAAGGCTAACTCACTGTTATGTTTAATGAATTCTCTGTAAATTTGGTCAATTCAGCAAGTGAAAATATCAAATGATTCACGCTATGCTTTCTGCATTAACAGCAGCTATTGTTTTAAACAAAGTTGATAATATTAGCGGATAGCTTTTATGCCATTATTTTTGCGCACTGACTCCCGTCAGATGCTCGACCGTAAGCACTTTATTGAAGCCGGCTGCTTTTTAATCGGCTGATGATACTTCAACAAAACTGCTGCCCCTCTTTACTACATGTGGATTGCCAATTTAATAGAAAATGGCTAACCAAACCGTGGCTTCATCAACGGATGTTTCAATTACTCTGTGTTGTTCATGGGCTTTGATATTTAAGTAATCACCTTGCTTAAGTGTCACCTTATCACCATTGATATATTCAATGACACCATAACCCGATAAGACTATAAGCCATTCATTTTCATCTTGATCATACCAACCAGTTTCTGGTGATGTTTGTCCCTTTGAGACAATACGTTCAACCCTTAGCTTTTCGGTAATGAGGATATCTTCGAATATTTCATTAGCTAGTTCAGCTGGAATATTGCTAAATATATTGGCCACGAGTTTAATCCTCTAAATATTATTTCAGTAGAGCTAACCGTCTCACTAACAAGTGGATAATTAGTGGGGGATTGTAGTTAATAGTTAGCTTCTTTTTTCGCTAAGCAAGGCATGGGCAGGATTAGTTGTTTGTGCTAAATACAGAGTGATTTCTTTGTGTGCTTGGCGAAAGGGTTTGTATAGGTGAGACTTTAATTCTTTCTTAACTGGTTTAACCGCTATGCCTTTAATGACACAAAATAAGGCCAAGGCATAAACCGTTTCTAATTCGGGTAATGCTGCTTGTCGATTAAGGTTACGGTTGTTACATGTGCCACAACCACCTTTAAATTGGTAAGCTGTATTAGCGAAAATAACACCAAAGCCCATAAAACAGGCAACTAAATCTATGGTTTGTGGCAATGCTTCTTTGCCACTTGGAGCGCTTACACTAGAAGCAATAGCATCATGTTGATTCACTAAAATACCTGCCTGAATTTGGACAAAATAAGCAATCATATCTTGCGGCTGGTTCAGCTGACTTGAGTGAAAAGCAATGTCTATGTGTGTGTCTAAGTTTAAGTCTAAGCCTGACACTACTGTTTCACCCTCTACCTTATAGCTTATATTTGATGTAGCTTTAGCATTGCCTTGCGTGCTTACCTTTGCGCTTTCACCTCGCAGCCGAGACTGAAAAAACAACTGTGGCATTGGTTTTTGCACAAAACGATCACTCGATACCAAGCTTAATGGCCATTCAGTCATGCCAGCGTATTTAAGGGTATTAGAAAAAATAGTATTCGCCATTTCATCAACACTGCTTGAACTGCCCGGATAAAAGGAATTATTAGGTAATATCAGCTCACTATTTTTTTGAAGAAACTCACCGTCAAGTTGCTGCATACACCAAGAAAAAGTATCAAAAATCCATTCTTTCGATGATTCATCAATAATAGGTTTCGCTTTAAAAAAAGTTGATAACATTAACTGCTAGTCCTTATTTATTATTTAGTGACTGTCCGGTGATTGTGTCATAGTTGTGTAAAAAATGGATTAGTCATAGCTTAGTCGCTCATGACTATATCTAAGTTTTAGCGCTAGCGTTAGCTAATACCAAACAGATCAGTTAATTAGTCTGATTGGTATAATACCCCTGCGGGTCAGGTGACTGCTACTATGCTATTTTTTCTGCGCACTGACTCCCATCAGATGCTCTACCTTCACAACGTTATTAAAACCAGCTGCTTTTAATCGGCGGATGACGCCATCAACAAAGCTGCTGCCTTTCTTTACTACATGTGGATTGCCAGTGTAATGAAAAAGTCGTCCGCCTGGACGTAGCACACGGCAAATTTCTCGGTAGAATTCTTCGCTATAAAGTTCGCCGGCGAGAGAAAATCGTGGTGGATCGTGAATTACTGAATCGAATGAAATCGAAGGCATTGTGCCTATCAGCTCATAGCTACTGCCTTGACGTTGCACAATTCCATCATTGCCCAAATCTTTTGACCAAGGGTTTTGCGCGCGCAGTCCAATTACCTGAGGGCTCAGTTCTATGGTAAGCACCTCGCTTGCACCTAATCGGTGGGCAGCTATGGCCGCGTAGCCGAGTCCGCTACAGCAGTCTAATACCTTGTCACCTTTGCGCACCGCCTGTTGAGACATTTCTGAAGCACTAGTAAAGGGGTCTGTACCCTTGGATATATGCATTTTAACGCCGCTAATTTCTAGCAGAGGTGCACCTTGGGTAGGAACTAGCTTGTAGTAACCAGAGCTGCGGTCTTCCAGTGGTTCCATATCACCATCGCTGCAGAGGTAGATACGTTGGGTTTTCTTGACGATTTTTTTCAGTTCGTTAATGGAGAGTTTATTGTCTTGGTCGAGGACTAGCTCTTGGTCAATGAGGGAAAATTCTTGCTCTGAAATATTCAGGTCAGTAGAGAGCATAACGCAGGACAGTCCTTTAGCAATGGCCTCCAGCGCTTGTTGGGCATTTATTGTATGAAGGTAGTAGCCGAGCATATCGTTTGTCTATTGGTGAAAAATACTGAGCGCATTATACACGCTTCAGTGTTTCAGGCTTAGTTAAATAAGCCATTAAGCCGGTTCTTGAATATACTTATTCAGTCGATGTAATCAAGCAACTGAATGGCCACTTTATTTTATTTGATACAATGCTGATAAGTTAGGTGTTGTGCCTGAAACGTATGTTCAATAATTGCGTTATAAGTAACTAATAGCTGTTGGTTAAATGTGAAATAAAGTGGCATAAGGCAACTGTTTATGCATTTTTTTGCAATGATTCTTACGCATCTTTAGTGCGGATAATAGAGTATGTTTTTAGTATAGACAGACTAACTATTAACAATAGAACTTGCTAATAAATGTTGATATAAAGAGCTTGGGAAAAGGTAGCATACCCACTACCTAACAGCTTTAGCTAAGTTTTTAATCCCCTAACTCTTTATATAACTCATCTTTAAAATAATAATTACCATAATCATCATGCATGTCATAATTTTCAATGGCATAGGCTACAATTCTAGGGGAAAAAGCTACAAAAACAGCTCCCATATCACGAATGACCGGAGGACATGTATTCCTAACCATTTCACGTGAGCCATCTAAATTGACACATATAATCGTGCAACCTTTTTCGATAGCAACTTCAGCTTCCCATTGAACATACTTATGTTTGCTTTTTGTATCCTTACCAATGAGCATGACATACTTATCGGCCATATTTATACGCTCTCGACACTTGGTTTTGATAAACTCTTCATTTTCAGAAGTTAAAGCATCATTCAACTGACAATCATTAAAGTCCAAATCAATATTATTGTTAGCTCTCCATGCTTGCATCAACCTGTAATCATCAATATCTGTACTACTAAAACCTACAAATGCATTCGATAATCCCATTATTGTATTCCTAAGCTAATTGGTTACTGTTGAGAGGTATAGCAGTCTATTGATTCTGTTTTAGTACAAATCTACTTATACCGTTTTTAATTAACTTTATCGTAACAACCTAATCAATAACATTACACGCCATGTCAAGAAGTAAGTAATTAATAATAATAGAAAAAACCTGAGGTATTGCTATCGCAGGCTTTAGGAGGAATAATATATTGTCTTAAATTAAGTCATAAACCCCCTAATAACGGGTGCCTTTCTCATAGCTAATTTTGTTAAAAACATTGTACTTACAGGACGGTTTTTTCATTGGCATACGTTTTACTATTTCTAGTGTTTTTGCATCGTAAACAATTAACTCTCCGTCCATATTCCATACGCTTAACAGCACGTACTTTCCGTCTTTAGTAAATTCGACATGGGCAGCATTTTTCCCTGGCGCTAGAGTTTTCACTATTTCTAAGGTGCTCCTATCAATAACGTGTACCTTGTCGTTATTGGGACCAAAGAATACGTCGGTCCAGGCATAAGGTGAGTTAGTGTGGCTGCGCATAAATAACCCCGGTCCTTCGGTTTTTATCTCCTTAATCACTTGCCAAGTTTCCATATCAATAACTGTAATTTTACCTTCCTTGCTATTCGGTGAAGCAAACACTTGTTTACCTTGATAGTTCCAAGTGATACCAGAGCCTAAATGTGGCATACCAGTTAAAGAGATAGAGGCAACTTTCTTTTTGGTATCTAGGTTTATTACTTGGCCATTGTGACTGTTACGCGCAGTGCCAATTAAGTTGATGTAATCAGGGTCAAAGAAAAAATAATTTATGTAATCATCGGTTTTAATGCGGCTAATAGGGAATTGATAGCTTTTTTTAGATAAGTTAGCCCTTGATAATACTGAAGTGAATGCCACTAGGCAGTAAGTGAGCAGTAAAGTAGTCACTAAGAGCTGAAATAGAAATAGTGGCTACTTAGTTACTAAAAATATAATCCCCTTGTCTTGCTTGAGAAAGTAAGCAAGGGGCTTTTTTATTTGTAGCAATGGGGATTAGTCATGACATCATTGTTGCAAGTGGTATAATTAGCTTATTCAAACCAGTTAAGTTAAACATAGTTGCCACCTTTGGCTGCTTAGGAAAAAAAATGACTAATAAAGATATTTATAAAAACAACCCGTTACATGGCACTAGCCTTGAAACCGTATTAACTGAACTAGTTAATCAATATGGCTTTGAAATTTTAGCCGCTTATATGAACCTAAATTGCTTTAAGCAAAACCCGAGTATTGAGTCGACTATCAAATTCTTGAAAAAAACCTCATGGGCACAAGAAAAAGTTGAAGCCTTTTATATGTATCAATATAACAGTTTGCCAAAAGCTGATGATGCTAACTTTGAATTACCGCCACGTGATCGCATTGTGCCATGTGGACTTGAGCAAAGACCACCGAAAGAATTGAGTTTAGAAGATGCTGAAGAGCTGCGTATTAAACAGGCTAAGAAAACCCGTGAACGCGCAGCCGCATCAAGACCTGCTAACCCTTGGGGTAATTAGTTGCTTTGTAGGAGAGAATTTTTTCTCGAATTTTTGAGTTGTCAGTCAGTTTTTCGCGGTTAAACTCGCTCCTACAAGGATCTTATGGATTTATTCTCTGCTTTACTCGACGAGCCGCTAAATATTCTACCAAACGATGGCGAGGTTAATTACTACGGCGAAA
>JALJPA010000068.1 GCA_022969215.1 Colwellia sp.
CACTAGGCGCGGTGATTACCGCCTTTTTAGTTACTTTCGTTTGAGCTTTTTGCCAAGTTTTACTGTCTCGTGCTGATTTCTTTTTAGCACTTTCAGTATTAACCGCCATCATGTTATTAAACGATGGGATTTTTAAATATTGTCCTTCAATTAAGTGGTTGATATTACTATCAACAAACGCTTGTGGGTTTTCTTGATATAGCGCCTGCATTACCTGGTAAACACTCAAGCGAGTATCAGGTTTCACTCTAGTGGCAATATTCCACAAAGTATCTTTTGAGGTGATGGGGCCATAACGGTCATAAGGAAAAACATCACTACTTTTAGGCCCGCGCATGCGAATGCCGCGCTCTTCTTCTGCACTAACTGGGAAATGAGCAGTGAGTATGCCAATAATAATCGCCTGCCATAGGCACAGGCGTAATAATTTTTGCATCAGGATTCCTAATTAAGCTAATTTAACTATTTTATGTTACGGGCGTTAATCATTATATTTTGGCGCCAAAAAAATACCGCTTTACTCGATCTTTATCAGATAAAGCTTATCTCAAAGATAAAATGCAATCTTTATTCCAAAAAACCATTAACTAACAAGATAATAGCAAATTCACTCAATAAGTCTTCTATTTTTGTAACTGTTCCGTAAACAAACACCCTCTAATCACTGGCGTTGTTAATACTTAGCTAAAGGCCTTAATTCACCTGAACTCTGAATAAACTGCGCTTGCCTGAGCAATAAGTTATTTGTCTTGAACTATTAAACGAAAAAACTCGCCGTGCGCTATATTGCTCGACGAGTTTTGTTTATCTTTCTTAGCTTTATATAACTTAAAGTTACTTAATTAATATAAGTTAAGTAACTTAGGCCACTAGCTTAAATAATCTTTTACCAATAATTCAGCTATTTGCACGCTATTAGTTGCCGCCCCTTTACGGACATTATCGGCAACAACCCACATATTAATGCCGCAATTGTGACTGATATCTTCACGAATCCGACCAACATAAGTATCATCTTTACCGCTAGCATCACCAATTTGGGTTGGAAAGTCTTCATCATTACGACAAAGAACTACACCGGGAGCTTGCTCTAATAAGTCTTTAACTTCATCAGCTGAAATAGGTGAGTTAGTTTCAATGTGTAAAGCTTCGCCATGACCAAAAAATACCGGTACACGTACTGCGGTTGGGTTAACTAAGATATTTTCATCACCTAATATCTTCTTAGTTTCCCAAACCATCTTCATTTCTTCTTTGGTGTAACCATTTTCTAAGAAGACATCGATTTGTGGGATAACATTAAAAGCGATTTGACGAGAAAAGTTTTTACTCTCTACTGGCTTACCACTTAATAAAGCAGCTGTTTGTTTCGCTAATTCATCCATAGACTCTTTACCGCCGCCAGAAACTGACTGGTAAGTGCAAACATTTACTCGGCTAATACCCACGGCATCATAAATAGGCTTCAACGCCACCATCATTTGAATGGTTGAACAATTAGGATTCGCGATTATATTGCGATTGCGGTAATCAGCTAACGCTTCTGGGTTAACTTCAGGCACAACAAGAGGAATATCTGCGTCATAACGAAACTCTGAAGTATTATCGATAACGATACAACCTGCTTCACCCGCTATTGGTGCGAACTTAGCAGAAATATCACCGCCTGCTGAAAAGAAACCAATTTGCGCTTGGCTCCAATCAAAATGATCAGCATCAAGCACTTCAATACTTTCGCCATTAAACTCAATGATCTCACCAGCAGAGCGAGCACTTGCTAATGGATAAAGTTTATTAATTGGGAAATCTCTTTCTTCTAAGATTTCCATAATGGTTTTGCCAACTAATCCTGTTGCGCCAAGTATACATACATCAAATTTCTGTGCCATGATTCTCTCTCTAGTTGGACGTTTTACTAAAACCTAAGCGATGTGGCACATCACTTTCGGTATTGGGTGACAAGTTAACAGTTACCGCGGAAAACTCCCTGCGAACGGGGTAATTTTTACGTAAACTGTCAAAACCTTGTATTGATAACTGTTGACGAAATATTGCATCGTCTCGCCTAACATCGTAAACCATTTTAACAAGCTGGTTTAGTAGTATTTGACTAAATTCTTGATTAATTTCAATTGTAGGGATACTTGCTGACGGTAAAAAATTTGCTAGCTGATATTTCGGCTCAACCTTAAGCTGTTGACATAATGCCTGATAGAGCATTTCACTACCACGAGCTTTTCCTTCTAAGCTATAACCCGCAATGTGTGCTGTGGCTATTTCGGTAAAAGGAATCAGTGCAGTAAGAACATCGGGCTCTCCTTGCCAAACATCAAGCACAACTTTTAAGCCATGCCCTGCCTTTTTAAGGGCTAATAAAGCGTGGTTATCTATAACATCACCACGACAAGCACTGATCAATATTTGCTCTTCGCGCAGCTGTGCTAAATTATCTTTATTTAATAATTGGTATGTTGGGTGTTCACCACCAACCACCTTAGGCACATGCAAGGAAATCACATCACAAGCTAATACTTCCTGTAATGATACATAGTTGCGTTTATCTACTTCAGTTTCGCTAAAGTTTTGCGCTTGTTTGTTAACCTGCTCTTGGGCCTGTTTTTCAGCAAGCAGTGGATCACATATTTTATGTTCAATACCCAGGGCAGTTAGTTTTTCACTTAAGCCAGTACCGGTATTACCACCACCGACAATACCGACGGTTAATGACGATAAATCAAGTAAATAGCGCTCAGCTAAAACCACTAATGCACTCAAAACATATTCAGCCACTGAAACAGCATTACAACCTGGTGCTGAATGAAAGGAGATATTTCGTTTAGCTAAGTAGTCTTTATCAATATGATCTGTACCGATAGTAGCACTACCAACAAAGACGAGTTTATCGTTAAGGTGCAGTAATTGCTCATTAACCTGAGTAATTGAGCGTACCAGTAGAACATCAGCATCGGCAACTTGCTCTGCGGTTAATGTCCTGCCAGAAAACGGCACTAACTCGTCCTGCTCTACGTCATTGCTACCATCACTATTAGCAAAACGATGGTGACAAAGTTCACTAAAAAACTCTTCGGCAAAAGGCATATTTTCATCAAAATATATTTTCATTGATTTTAACTAACTGGCTTGAGGCATTAAAGGGCGTAATTATACGCTTATTTAGCTATTAAGTACTATACCCATTACCATTCGAAATGCAGGATTTCAGTGGGAATTAAAATGACTTTAGGCAAGGAAGATAATTTAATCATAGTCATTCTATGTTTTGATTATTTAACACGGTATAAAATCATTTAAAACCCATCAAAGAAGCGCTTGAGCAACATTACTTCATCGTTGCTGTGAATTACAATGGAATAACCATTATTTCATCACAGCGCCTTGAATTGAAATTGCTCAAGCACTCTGAAACATGCACATTGATTGATAACGGGTATAGGTCAAGACAAGCAGATTCATCGAGTACAGCGCCTTTTGAAACGAAAAAACCACATTAAGCATTACTTAATGTGGTTTTTTTATCGCTAGAGAGTCATGATTTAGCACATGAGTAACTTTGTCTAAATCAGCAGCCTAGCGGCTAGAATATAAATTTATTTATATTTCTTCATTACTAAGGTGGCATTAGTACCACCAAAACCGAAGCTATTAGACATAATAAGATCTAATTCAACATCACGTTTTTCAGTAACAATATCTAAGCCTTGTGCTTTTTCATCTAAATTTTCAATGTTAATTGATGGCGCAACAAAGCTATGTTCCATCATTAAAATTGAGTAAATAGCTTCGTGAACACCAGCCGCGCCAAGTGCATGACCTGTCATTGCTTTAGTCGCGCTTATTGCTGGTGAATCATCACCAAATAATTCTTGAATTGCGCCTAATTCTTTAACATCGCCTACCGGAGTAGAAGTACCGTGGGTATTTAAGTAATCAATTTTACCTTCAACACCTTGCATAGCTTGTTGCATACAACGCACCGCGCCTTCACCACTTGGTGCTACCATGTCATAACCATCAGAAGTTGCGCCATAGCCGACAAGTTCCGCGTATATATGTGCACCACGAGCAAGGGCATGTTCAAGTTCTTCAACAACAACCATACCGCCGCCGCCAGAAATAACAAAACCGTCACGGTCAGCATCATAGGTACGAGAAGCGAGTTCAGGTGTATCATTACGACCCGCTGATAATGCGCCCATGCCATCAAACATCATAGCAAGTGACCAATGTACTTCTTCACCACCACCAGCAAAAACGATATCTTGTTTACCTAATTGGATAAGCTCCATAGCGTTACCAATACAGTGAGCACTCGTTGCACAAGCAGAGCTAATTGAATAGTTAACGCCTTTAATTTTAAATGGCGTAGCTAAACAAGCTGACACTGTACTACCCATAGTTTTAGGTACGGCATAAGGGCCAACACGACGAATACCACGGCTACGTAATGTATCTGTTGAAGCAACAATATTCTCTGATGATGCGCCGCCTGAGCCAGCAACAATACCAGTACGAACATTTGAGATTTGCTCTTCAGTTAGCTTGGCATCTTTAACCGCTTGGTCCATAGCAATGTAGGCATAACCTGCCGCATCACCCATAAAACGAACAGCTTTACGGTCAATGTGATCTTTAATCTCTACAGTTGGTTTACCCCAAACATTACTTTTCAAGCCTTGCTCCGCAAAACTTTCAGAATGAGTGATACCTGACTTACCAGCTTTTAATGAGGCTAATACTTCATCAGCATTATTACCAATACTTGAGACAATACCTAAGCCTGTTATTACGACACGTTTCATTTAACTAACCATCTATAATTATAAAATTTTGCGCTATTATACTCGAAATAGCCGTTGAACTGGTAGTACTAGTTGCTCATCACAACGTAAACCAGCGTACACTTGTACACCATAATATGATATCCATTCTGATTTATCTATGACATTTTAACTTATCAATCGTTATTTTCTGTTCAATATCAATATATCGGATAAAACATATAAGGTAAACTAGCCTTAAACATGCACTAAAACGTTCACTTAAGCAAAAGAATTTTTCATGAAAAAACTAGATAAAACAAATGCCCGCAGTAAGTTGTCCTACCAAGAAGATGGTAGCCCTTATTGCCAGCATTTTGATGAAGTTTATTTTGATAGAGAGTCTGGTTACCAACAAAGTGATTTTATTTTCATACAAAAAAGTCACATAAAACTACGTTTACAAGCAGCAGAAAAAACTTTCACAGTCGCTGAAACAGGCTTTGGTACCGGCTTAAATTTTCTATTAACCTTACAGGCGTACCAAAAAGCGCAACTAGCCTCAACGACACCACTTGCTCCCTTGCATTTCATTAGTGTTGAGAAATATCCGCTGTCAAAAGAGCAACTAGTTCAGTCTTTATCTCTATTGCCGCAATTAGAGCAATTAGCTTTAGCACTCACCAATAGTTACCCCGAAGGTGCTGTTGAGCAATTTGAACAAGAGTTTCAAGCAACATTTTTAAATGGCCAAGTACGTTTAACACTTATATTTGATGATGCAGCCTTAGGTTACTCTTCGCTAAGGTGCTCAAAACATGGCTTAGTCGATGCTTGGTATTTAGATGGTTTTGCTCCACAAAAAAATCCTGACATGTGGAGCAGTGATTTATTTGTTCAAATTGGCCGGCTGTCAAAAGAGCAAGCGACACTCACCACATGTACTACAGCAGATTTTGTAAAAAGACAGCTAGGCGATATCGGCTTTCGCTTTGAACAGCAATTAGCCGCCGATAAAGACCAAGCGATGCTGGTTGCTGTCATGCAAAGTCACCCGTTAACACATAAAGGTTACCAATTAAGACCTGCGATTATAAAACCTAAACATGTGAGTATTATTGGCGGCGGTATTGCTTCGGCGTGCTTAGCTTATGCGCTCACTAAACAAGGGGTAGACGTTACCTTATATTGTAAAGATGCCTCACTTGCTCAAGGTGCTTCAAGTAATGCTATTGGCGCTTTATACCCTTTATTGCACCAACAAAAAGATGATATCAGTGCTTTTTATCAGCAAGCCTTCTGGCGTGCTAAAGCGCTCTATACAGAAATTGCTGAGCAAGGCCATTCATTCGACCATCAATGGTGTGGTTTATTAGAAGTATCTTATAAAGCAGCATTAGCGAAAAGACAATTAACATTTGAACAGCTGAATACTTGGCCTAAAGAACTAATCCATGGTGTTAATGCTAAACAAGCCAGTGACCTTGCCAATATAGAATTACCTTATGGCGGACTTTTTATGCCTAACGCCGGCTGGATATCACCGCAAGACTTAGTTAAAAAAATGTTTAACGCGGCTAAAACAAGTAACCGCTTAAAAATAGTGACCGATACCCATATTACTAAGATACAACAAGTGCCTAGCTTAACTGCAGCTAGCACTGTAGGAGAAAGCAGTACGGCTGATAAAAGCGGCACCACAAATGAAAGTAGTACCTCATGGCGTTTATCGAGTAAGCAAGGCGAATTTAACGCCAGTGTTTTGGTCATCTGCGGCGGCGCAGACTCAATTGAAATTGAGCAACTAAAATCCCTTCCACTGACAGCTACCCGCGGTCAAATCACCAGTATGACGACAAATAGCAAGATAAATAAGCTAGCTACCGTTATATGTCATAAGGGCTACTTAACCCCAGAAAATAAAGGCATCCACTGTATAGGTGCAACTTTTCAAAAAAATGATACCAATATCATTCCGAATAAGGCTGATGATAACTATAACTTAACTATGTTGAACAAGTGTTTACCCGAGTTATCAGCGACAATTAATTGGCAAGAACAAGATATTTCTGCCAGTAAGGCGAGGTTACGCTGTATGTCGCAAGACCACCTGCCCCTAGTTGGCGCAGTGCCCAATATCAGTGAACATATAAAAGCTTATCCACATTTAGCCAAAGATAAAAATTGGAAATACAGTCAGCCAGCACCCTGTATTGAAAACCTCTATGTATTACTTGGGCTTGGTGCCCGAGGCTTGTGTTCAGCGCCATTAGCCGCCGATGTCTTAACAGCCGAGTTATGTAACATTCCCTACCCAATGGATAACCAAATGTTATTTAATTTAAGCCCTAACCGCTTTATCATCAGAGACATTATTAAAAGAAAAGTCTCTGAGTAAAGATCGTGTATGCTGTTGGTAATATCCATCGGACTTTTTTGCTCACTATGTTCAAAAACACCAAGATAATAACCAGTATTAGCAAAGCATTACAACAGTTGTCACTCGTAATGATAGTGGGATTATTTTGTCATTCATCTTTGGCAAGCGAAGCCGATATTGCTGAAAGTAACATTACTGCAAATAACATTGCTGATAGTAGTGTTGAAGGTAATATTGGCGAAAGTAACGCTGAAAAAAACACAAGCAATACAGTACGGGTTTTATTAGTTAATCCATCTATTGAAAACGATCCTTTCTGGCATAAAATAGAGCAAATAACCAAACAAGCAGCTACTGAGTTATATATTGATTTAGCAATAATTCACGGTCATGGTACGCGTTTTTTCCAACTAGAAGAATTAAAAAAATACTTTGAGCATAACCCAGCCCCTGATTATATTGTATTACTAAACTACCCAGGCCATGCAAAATTAACTATGGACTTTCTCCAGCAGCAAAAAGTGAAAGTAATAACCTTAGAGCAAACCATAACCAAAGAAGAAAGGACCCTTATCGGTACTCCGGGTAGTAAATATAAAAACTGGCTTGGTGAAATATATTTCAATAATAGCAGTGCTGGCTACATGCTAGCAAAAGCATTGATAAGTATGGTTAAAAGCGCTAACAAAAAGCCTATTATCGCCGGAATTAGTGGTCACTTTGGTTCAGAATCTAACTTAAGAAATAGCGGTTTACAAAAGGCAATCAAGGAGAGTAATGCTCAATTAACGCAAATAGTTCATGCTGGCTGGTCCGCAGAGGACGCCTATCAAAAGACTATAGGATTATTAAAGCGCTATCCTAATATCAACATCATTTGGTGTGCCTCTGATCATATGGCCTTAGCAGTAGTTAACGCTATTGAAGACAGCGGCAAGGTAGCAGGTGTTGATATTTTAGTAGGTGGTTTTGATTGGACGCCAAAAGCATTAATAAGCATTAATAATCGTAAGTTGACGGCAAGTATTGGCGGCCACTTTATGATGGGAGCTATGGCAATAATGGCAATTTATAATGAAGAGCAAGCTATAAATCATAAAATTTTTGTCGATGAACACTACAATAGCTTTGAGCTTGCTCTTATTAGTCAAAAAAACATTAATCAATACATTCACTTACTGCAAAGCGAAACACTGACTCAAGTGAATTTTAAAAGACTGGCGCAACTTTATAGTTCTAAAGAGGAGGAATCATCGGAAAACTTATTAGAAATGTTAGAAAAAATATCTAAAAAATAGTGATATCAATCACTACTCCCTCATTTCATTATAAATATAAAAAGTACGTAAAGCTTGAACTAAATCGAAAAACGCTGTTGAATTTCAAGCCAAAAATTTGTCACAATAGCGTGATCTTGTGGCGATAATTCGGTTTTAGCTTGAGTTAATTTTTCGTTTACTCCTGCAACCAAGGCGCTTGTAATTGTTTGGCTCTCATCGCCAAATTCGGTAGCCACTAGGGAAAATAACCCGCGCAAGTAACCTCCCGAAAATAATGTATCACTGTCAGTATCATCTAGATCGAATAAACCATCTAAATACTGATAAAAATCGGCAATGGTCGTTAATTTCTCACTTGAATTGTTTGAAGAGCTTGTATTTGTTGGCATGTAAATCACTTTAAATATGTTAAGTTATAAAATTATTGTTGCTGTGTATATTACTGAGGGCTAGCAAGTGGGTAAAGTACTTGGTCTTTATACCCTGTTGTTATTGGCATAAATCCTGATAACTGCTGATCTAACTCGGCATCACCGGTATCACTAATCAATGGCTTATTTGCCAAAGCCGCTAATTTGGCTTTAGTAGCGATAATGATAATATTATCACGGCCGCCTGGCTGCGCTAAAATAGTACGAATAACACGGGGACTTAATTGTTGATTACCTCGACCAAAAACATGACCTTGGCCGCCAATTAAGGTGATAACCAGTTTGCTGCTACCTTGATAAGCACTGATCGCTTTAAAGAGCTGGGCTTCAGTAACATCAGCAGCAGAAAGTGTTTGCTCGCTAACAATATCAACACCGAGCAAGGTATTATCAAGATTCAATTCTGCCATTAAAAAAGCAGTAGTAGAGCCAGAGCCGATGATAAACTGCCTATCATCATAATCGTTCATTTCTTCGATAACATTGGCGGCAATATCTTGCAGCACAAATTCATCACTTTCTTTACCGCCTGATTTAACTGCTTGCACATAGCGCAATTCACTGGGAATTTTCATCTCGCTATAACGCTTGGCTTTAACGATACCTTGTCTAAATAAACTCTCATCTATATCCATGACATCACCAGTGGTTAAAGTCACTAACTCCTTGTTGACCATCAATTCAATAATACGACCTGCTGCTTTAGGTGTTATGGCATATACACCAGAATGAATTTTACATCCTGCCGGTATACCTAACACTGGCACTTGCTGATAATCATCATCACTGGCAACAACATTAGCAATATCTCGGGCAGTGCCATCGCCACCTGCAAATAATATAATATCGACCCCTTGGCTGAGTAAAGCTTGCGCGGCTTGTTGGCTATCTGCACTGTTCGTCTGCTTGTGCTCTGCTTGATAAAGCACTTCAACGCTAAAACCTAACTCACGAGCACACTGCTCACCCATTTGGTCATTGGCGGTATAGATAACAACTTCATCTTGATAAGGCAGTAATATTTCAAGCGCCAATTTTGCTCGAATATTGGCTTGCGGTTTTGCTCCTAACGCTAAGGCATGCATAACCATGCCGTCACTGCCCTTGAGTGCGACACTACCACCTATGCCGGCAATAGGGTTGATGATAAATCCCAGTTTAAAATGCTTCACAGGCAAGTTCCTTGTCATTATTATCTATTTTATAAGCAAACTGCTCAATGTTAAGCGGCATATCGGTTTGATAAAGCGTGGCAAGTGCTTGTATAAACTGTTGTGCACGAGGCGGAAAACCCTGCTCAATAAAAGTTAACACTTGTTGATGAACTTTCGCCTTAAAGCCATTCGTATCACCAAGATAACCATTAAGGTTATCCGCAGAGGTATGGAATTTTTTTTGTGCGGCTACATTAAAAGCCCACTCAATAGCTTGCGGGATAACTTCAACCTGCTCAAATTTATTTTGTTGTTTCTCATTTCGACCATCTGGGATATACCAATAGCCAAAATCCTCTAACAAACGCCTTTTTTCTCCGGCATGGCACCAATGGGCAATCTCATGAAAAGCACTGGCGTAATAGCCGTGGGCAAAAATAATTTGATGATTAACACAGTTTTCATCGGCAGGTGCATACAATGGTTCATCTCCGCCTTTGACTAGTCGTGTATTATACTGCTGAAAAAAAACTTGCTCAAAAAGAGCTATTAGGTCTTGATAATGGTGCTGCATGTGGAAGTAAACTGACTGAAATTATTACCGGCTATTGTAACGAAAAATAGCGATTTTTACATCGCCATTTTTCATTTTAGTTCTAGCTTTTATTACTAGGGTCTATTGAGCTTTTAAACATCATCTTCGATGTTATCTATGCCTTTAGTACGCTCTATACTATCGAGTTTATGATGAATGGCCGCTTTAATCATCATATAGCCACTGATCGGTGCCGTTAGTAAGAGAAATAACGAGATCAGTATTTCTTTGGCACTAAATCCTGCTTGTGTAGAGCTAAAAAAGATCATTGAAGCAGTTAACAATAATGCCATTCCTAAGGTAGTCGCTTTAGTTGGACCATGAAGGCGCATAAAGAAATCAGGCATTTTCACTAAACCAATAGAGCCAACCAGTACAAAAGAACCACCAAGTAATAATAATATTGAAATAATCCATTCAATCATGAGCTAAGTTCCTATTCTATTTTTCTATTCGAATTTTCATTCGTCTTTTTATTCGATTATCTATTCTGCTAACTATTCGACGACCTATTCAATTATATCGCCACGTAGCAGGTACTTACATACTGCTACCGTACTTACAAAGCCTAGCATTGCTATTAACAACGCGGCTTCAAAATATAATGCCGTGCCCATACTCATGCCGTACAAGATGATCAAGGCAATGGTATTGATATACATAGTATCGAGTGCAAGTATCCTATCGGGTACAGAAGGTCCCACCAATAAACGCCATACATTTAATAATAACGATAAACCTATCATGGCAAAGACAATTAAAATCACAGTTTCTAGCATTGGAATATCTCCTTAAGAGGCGCTTCATAACGTTGCTTAATTGTGTTTATTAAGGCCTGTTCATCTTCAAGGTTTAACACGTGTATCAGTAAAAAACGTTCTTCTGGTTCTTTACCTTCGGTCAAACATTCTCGCCAAGGGTACACTTCAGCACTGACTGTGCCCGGTGTTAATGACACTGTACTAGCCAGAATAGTAATAGGCATATCATGTGTTAAATCTAGCGGTACCTTAACAAACCCAGGGGTTAATTTTTTATTAGGACCTAGTATCAAAATAGCAACCTGAACATTGGCAGTAATGATGTCATATAGAACCAGCATTAAATGACGAAACGCCAAACCGGGTTTTAAAACTAATGGCTGTTTTGTCCTAAATGGGCTAGTCGCCAATGGAATAACTATGGCTAAAATAACCGCTAAGACAATATGTCCAGCTGAGACACTGTTATTCAATAATAACCAGACAATAAATAATAACAGGCTCCTTAAAGGAGTCGGTAGCCATCTAAACTTTGCTTCTAAGCGCATTTGTGACCGCATTAATGACCTCCTGAAAGGATAATTTTAATATTGTTGTTAAAGTCATGTAATTGGCTAGCTGCGCCAATTGCATACTCACTTAATGGTCCAGCAAAAATAGTCATCAATGGCGCACCCGCAATAAGAATAATCAATGCCGCTAGCTGTGCCGGATGAACGCGGCTTTGCTCAACACTATCAGTTGCATTACTTTCTATGAGTGAGTCTTGATGATGCCAAAAAACAGTACTGCCCGCTTTAGCCACACTAAGCAATATTGCTAAACTTACCAGTAAATAAAGCGGCCAAAAAACAAAAGTATATTCAGCATCTAAGGTTGCTTTCAGCAGCCACACTTTACCAATGAAGCCAGACAATGGTGGCATACCTATTACTGCAATAGCAGCAACCAAGAAGCAAACACCTAACAACCTTGGCTGAGCCACTGCCGGACCGGCAGTTATACGGTCAGCAACATCACCACGTTGACGACCAATTAAATCAGCTAAAAGGAATAGTGCCGCCGTGACTAACGTTGAATGAACTAAGTAATAGATAGCGGCAGAAGTGGCTTCAATGGTTTGTACGGCAACCAGTGCCACTAAAGTACCTACAGATACAATCACCAAATTGGCGGTTAATTTCCTTAAATCTTTACTCGCTAAAACACCCACTCCGCCCATTGCAATAGTTGCCATTGCGAACCACCACATCCAAGTTTGCGCCATATGACTCAACTCACCGGCTTCATCGCCAAAAATTAGCGTATAAACACGCATCATTGAGTAAACGCCGACTTTTGTCATAATGGCAAATAATGCCGCGACAACAGGCATAGCGGTAGCGTAAGTATTGGGTAACCATAAATGTAGCGGTAACAAAGCGCCCTTTAAAGCAAACACCACCAATAACAACAGTCCGCCTATCTTAGCTAGGTAAACGTCATCACCTTGTAGAAGTGCCACTTTCTGCGCCATATCAGCCATATTGAGTGTACCTAAGACACCGTATAACACACCCAGAGCAATCAAAAATATTGCCGAGCCGACCAGGTTCAAAATCACATAGTGTAAGGCTGCGCGGGTATTTCTTTTGTCTCCGCCATGCATTAATAATGCATACGAGGCAATAAGTAACACTTCAAAAAATACAAATAAATTAAATATATCACCGGTTAAAAATGCGCCATTTACACCTAAAATTAAAAAGTGCACTAAAGGATGAAAGAAGCTGCCTTTTTCATCATCTCCCGCACTGGCATATAAAACACATACTAGACCGAGTAAGGCAGTTAAACTTACTAACAAGGTAGATAACGGATCAGCTACCAGCACAATACCAAAAGGTGCGCTCCATTCACCGATTGCATAAACTTGCGTGCCATCGGCTTGAACTTTTAGTAATAAAACCAATGAAACTAAAAAGGTGATTGTGCTTAGTACGACAGACGTAACTCTTCTGCTGGTTATATTCTTACCAAAAAGTGACGTTAATAAAATAACACCGGCCAACATAGGCAATAAGATAGGTAAAAAGGCTAAATTCTGGATCATACTTTAACCTTGTTATTATTATCGTTATTGTGGTTGTTTTTGTCGGGCACCTGACCATCTACATGGTCATTACCTAAATCTGTTCGCCCTCTGATTGCTAAAATAACCACAAAGGCTGTCATGGCAAAACCGATAACAATAGCGGTCAACACTAGAGCTTGCGGCAGTGGATCAGCATATTCTGTACTGGTGCCAAGTACCGCAGCTTGGTTAAGGCTAAGTCGTCCAGAAGAGAAAAGAAATAAATTAACCGCGTAAGAAAACATAGTTAACCCTAAGACAACAGGGAAAGTTCTAGAGCGTAAAATTAAAAACACGCCACAAGACACTAAAACGCCAACGCTGGATGCGTAAAGTAATTCCATTAAATATTTACCTCTTTACTAGGAGCATTAGCCGGCTCATTTGCAGTTAATTTACCGAGACTTGCCAAAATCATTAATGTAGAGCCGACAACCGTAATATAAACACCTATATCAAATACCAAGGCACTGGCAAGTTCAATTTCGCCAATAAAAGGAATATCAAAGTATTCAAACCAAGTAGTCATGAAAGGTCTGCCAAAGAACCAACTGCCAACACCAGTCAATAGCGCAATAGCAATGCCTGAGGCAATAATTTTGCGATATTTTATGGTTAAGCGCTCAGCAATCCAGTTTGAGCCATGCGCTATGTACTGCAAAATAAAGGCGACTGCGGTCACTAAGCCAGCGATAAATCCACCACCGGGCATATTATGGCCACGTAAGAAAATATAAAACGATACCAGTAATGCTAACGGTAGTAAGGATTGAGAAATACTAGCCAATAACACCGGGTAGCGTTCTTTCGCCCAAGGCCGCCCTTCACTATCAGTAGCAGGAATATATAACGGTAAGTTAATTAACAGCTTGTAAATACCCAGCGCGGCAATACCTAATACACAAATTTCACCTAGGGTATCAAAGCCACGAAAGTCCACCAAAATAACATTAACAACGTTAGTACCACCGCCACCTGTTTTAGCATTTGCTAAGAAAAAGTCTGAGATTGACTCAAGTGGGCGGGTAATTAATGCATAACAGATGCTCGCAATTACAATGCCCAAACCGGCAGATATGCCTATGTCACGCAACACACGCATAGAGCTGGATTCTTTTGGCGAGTTCTGTGGTAAG
Organism: Colwellia sp.; assembly: GCA_022969215.1. Taxonomy (GTDB): domain Bacteria; phylum Pseudomonadota; class Gammaproteobacteria; order Enterobacterales; family Alteromonadaceae; genus Colwellia. The sequence goes on from JALJPA010000068.1 coordinate 14,629, forward strand.
AAAAACAATGCCAGCATAAGTAAAATAACGGTGACTACTTCAACGGTTAATTGAGTCAAGGCTAAATCGGGTGCTGAGAAGCGAGTAAACGCGATAGACACCATTAAACCCACGACCGAGAGCATCAGTAATGATATCACTCGGGTGCGATACCAAATCACGGTACTAATTGCACCTATCATTAATAACGCTGCCCCCATCGCATTATGAACATCAACCGGAGTCAGGGGTTTTTGCCCGCTTAACTGATTCATTTCAAATAATGGCCAGCCAGCAAAAAATAACACCACAACAAACATCAACACTAAATAGCGTTGTAAAGAGCCATTTTCTATAGTGTTTATCTTAACTTGGCACCAATTAGTCAGCGCACTAATACTATTATCGAACAGTTTTTTACCGTTCAAAGACGGCAATGAAGCATGAAATTGAAACAAGTAATGGCGCTGGGTATACATCAACAAACCACCGCTTACTGCTATGGCGCTCATCAATAGTGGTAAATTAAAACCATGCCATAAAGAAACTTCAAACTCAGGTACATAGCCACCGAGTACAGCAAAGGAAGCTGACTTTAAAATGTCGTCGATAACAAAGTTTGGCACTATGCCCACGACTAAACATAAAACAACCAGTATTTCGATTGGCAACCGCATGTATCTTGGTGCCTCACTGGGTTGTTTGGGTAAATCAATCGGGTCGCCATTAAAGAAAACATCATGAATAAAGCGTGCTGAATAAGCCACCGCAAAAGCCCCAGCAATAGTAGCAAGAACTGGAATAAGCCAAGACATAGAGCCAAGCAACTGTTGATGTAAAGTTTCAGCAAAAAACATTTCTTTCGATAAGAAACCATTTAACAGTGGCACACCAGCCATCGCCGCTGCCGCAACCATTGCCAACGTAGCGGTATAGGGCATAAATCGCCACATACCATTAAGTTTTCGCATGTCACGTGTACCCGTTTCATGGTCAATAATACCCGTTGCCATAAATAAAGAGGCTTTAAAAGTTGCGTGATTAATTATATGGAATATCGCCGCTACTGCCGCAAGCTTGGTATCCAAACCAAAGAGTAAGGTGATCAAACCTAAATGGCTAATGGTCGAATAGGCTAATAAACCTTTTAAATCATGTTTAAATAACGCTACATATGCGCCAAACAATAACGTTGTTAGACCGGTTAAACTGACAATAATAAACCATATATCAGTACCCGCTAATGCCGGATAAAAACGCGCTAATAAGAAAACCCCTGCCTTGACCATAGTGGCCGAATGCAGGTAAGCACTGACCGGTGTTGGTGCAGCCATAGCATGTGGTAACCAAAAATGAAAAGGAAATTGTGCTGACTTAGTGAAAGCACCAAGTAGTATTAATATTAAGGTTACTTCATACCAGTCATGTGCTTGAATAATATCTCTGCTGGCTAAAATAATATCTAAATTATAACTACCAACGATATTCCCCAACAACAGCAAACCGGCTAATAATGCTAGTCCACCACCACCGGTTATAGTTAAGGCCATTATGGCGCCATTACGCGCTTCTGCTTTATGCCACCAATAACTAATTAACAAAAATGAGCTAATACTGGTAAGTTCCCAAAAGAACCACAGCTGGATGACATTATTTGACATAACAATACCCAGCATCGCCGTCATAAATAACATCAGATAGGCATAAAGCTTAGGCATAGAGTCATTACTACTGAGGTAATAACGGGCATAAAAAATAACTAATATGCCAATGACTAATATCATAAATACAAACAGCAGCGCTAAGCCATCTAAACGAAAGGCGATATCTATACCGAGTAAAGGGATCCAGGAAAATGTTGATCGAATAACTTCGCCAGAGAAAACAGCAGGCGCTAAGCTAATCGTCATTAATAATGCGGTGATTGGCATTAACAACGTCAAACCAGTAGATTGATTACGCGTTAATTTACCCGTCATTGAAGAAATAATACTGCCAAGTAAGGATAACAAGGGTATCCAAAGCAAAGTCATAGAGTTAACCTTTTTTATTTTTCTAGCTAGAAGTAATCATATCGAAAGATATACTGCCATAATATGTCACAATGGATAGTACAGGCAATCATTATCGATGTGAATATTTGTAACGATTTTATCACGCTATAGCACAGGAATACTGACTAAAGTCTAAAAATAATTCGGATAATTAAACTTTTCACGTCAAAAATTCAAATAAACCCTATATTTCACTAGTCTCTCTACCTGCATTAAGTGTAATATTTAGCGAAAGAAGCGGTAATAAATTCACGGGTGACTAATGAAAAAGCTTGATGGCATCGATTTACAAGTATTAACCATACTATATGATGATGCAGATATTACGAATAAAGAACTTGCAGCCCAAATAGGTATTGCCCCCTCTACGTGTTTAGAGCGAGTAAAGCGCCTAAAACAAAGCGGTGTTATTAAGGGTGCGTTTATCGATGTTAACTTAAAAACCATTGGCGGTAATATCGAAGCCATTGCAGCTATACGTTTGCAGCCTTATTCAGAAGAAATAGTTAATAGCTTACGTGATGATTTATTGATGTATCCCGAAATATTAAATTTATACCACATGGGTGGTAGTTATGATTACTACATTCATATGTCGGTTAAAGATAGTGAGCATTTACGTCAGTTTGTTTTCAAAAACATCACCTCGCGCGAAGAAGTCACTACAGTAGAAACATCACTGGTGTTTGATCATAGCCGCAGTGGCGTACTGCCAAATTTTGACGAGTAACAGCTTTAATTTTATACCATAAAAATAAAGCATAAAAAATCCCGCTGTTATTGTTTAATAACGCGGGATTTTTTATTATCACAGAGCTAATACTTAAAGCATTAACATAATGATTTAGCTTTTCAGGTCATCAAAGAACCTTTTAACACCATCAAAAAAACCCGTTTCTTTTGGACTGTGTTTTTTGCTGCTATTCGCCATTTTCTCTTCTAATTGACGTAATAAGTCAGCTTGATCGCCTGATAAGTTAACAGGCGTTTCAAGAACCACTTTACACATTAAATCACCGGTAGTAGAACTACGTACTGACTTAACACCTTTACCACGTAAGCGGAACATTTTACCTGTTTGTGTTTCTTTCGGAACCTTCAGCTTAACCTTGCCGCCAAGTGTTGGCACTTCAATGTCACCACCTAAAGCAGCTGTTACAAAGCTAATTGGCACTTCACAATATAAGTGATTTTCATCACGAACAAATATCTCGTGGTCACGTACATTCACTTGTACATACAAGTCGCCTGCAGGGGCGCCATGCTCACCCGCCTCGCCTTCACCAGATAAACGAATTCTATCACCGGTATCAACACCTGGTGGAATTTTAACTGATAAGGTTTTAGTTTTCTCAACACGGCCTTGACCGCGACATGAAGTACACTTCTCGGCAATAACTTTACCTTTGCCACTACAAGTAGGACAAGTCTGTTGTACGGCAAATAATCCCTGACGCATCTGTACTTGGCCGTGACCATGACAAGTGCTACACGTTTTAGCCGAAGTGCCTCTTTTAGCACCAGAGCCGTCACATGGATCACAACTAACATAGGTAGGAACTTTAATTTCTAAGCTTTTACCCTTAACCGCAGCTTCAAGGGTTAAATCTACGTTATAACGTAAATCTGAGCCACGTTGCTGACGCTGACGTCCACGACCACCGCCGCCAAAAATATCACCGAAGATATCGCCGAAGTCTTGGCCAAAACCACCACCGCCGCCACCACCACCGTGACCACCTTGTTCAAAAGCAGCATGACCATATTGATCATAAGCAGCACGTTTTTGATCGTTATTGAGGATTTCATAGGCCTCTTTAACTTCTTTAAACGTCTCTTCTTTAGCCTTATCACCTTGGGTACGATCTGGGTGATACTTCATTGCTAACTTTTTATAGGCTTTTTTGACTTCTTTCTCAGTGGCGCTTTGGCTAACCCCTAGAGTTTCATAATAATCACGTTTTGACATAAATCTGTTTCTTTACTTCAAGTTGATTGAGGCTAATTTTCTTGGTGATTTTGAATGTTATCTCTCAAAATCATCAAGAAAATCAGCACCAATTAAAAAATTAATATCTGATTTTTTATACACAAAAAGCGCCGATAACTATCGACGCTTTATTATCTAACTAAAATAGTTAGATAGAGTTAACTAAGTTTTAAGCTAGTTAGCTTCATTACAAGGCGAATGCGCGGAGCGTAGTTTACTACGTGAGCACAATCAACGCCATAATGGAGTTAACTAGCGACAAACTTATTTGACTGACTATTTGTCGTCTTTAACTTCTTCGAATTCTGCATCTACTACGTCGTCTGCAGGTGCGCCAGCATCAGTTGCTTGGTCAGCACCTTCTGGAGCAGCTTGTGCTTGTTGCTTAGCTTGAGAAATTTCCATTAACTTAGCTGATGCTTCCATTAACGCTTGAGTTTTTGTATCAATCGCTTCTTTATCATCACCTTTAACAGCGTCTTCAAGCTCAGTTAATGCAGTTTCAATTTTCTCTTTATCTTCCGCTGGTAACTCTTCGCCCACTTCTTCAATTTGCTTGCGAGTGCTATGAATCATGCCATCAGCTTGGTTACGCGCAGTGACTAATTCTTCAAATTTAGCATCGGCATCGGCATTCGCTTCAGCGTCACGTACCATTTGTTCTACTTCTTCATCAGATAAACCAGATGAAGCTTTGATAGTGATTTTTTGCTCTTTACCCGTATTTTTGTCTGCAGCTGTAACATGCAAGATACCATCGGCATCGATATCGAAAGTTACTTCGATTTGCGGCTGACCACGTGGAGCAGCAGGAATACCTTCAAGGTTAAATTGACCTAAAGATTTGTTAGCTGAGGCTTGCTTACGCTCACCTTGACAAACATGTACAGTAACAGCTGATTGATTATCATCAGCAGTAGAGAAAGTTTGTGATTGCTTGGTTGGAATAGTAGTGTTTTTATCAATAACATTTGTCATCACACCACCTGCAGTCTCAATACCTAAAGACAAAGGTGTAACATCAAGCAACAATACATCAGTTACTTCGCCAGAAAGAACACCGGCTTGAATCGCAGCACCAGAAGCTACTGCTTCATCTGGGTTAACATCTTTACGAGGTTCTTTACCAAAGAAGTCAGTTACCGCTTTTTGTACCATAGGCATACGTGATTGACCACCAACTAAGATAACATCATCGATGTCACTTACTGATAAATCAGCATCTTTAAGCGCCTGTTTAAGCGGTACTAACGTTGCTTTAACCATGTCTTCAACAAGAGACTCTAACTTAGCACGTGTTACTTTGATGTTCATGTGCTTAGGACCTGAACCATCAGCAGTGATGTAAGGTAAGTTAACATCCGTTTGTTGTGCTGAAGAAAGTTCACATTTCGCTTTTTCTGCCGCTTCTTTTAAACGTTGCATAGCAAGCGGATCAGACGTTAAGTCCATGCCTTGATCTTTCTTAAATTCAGCGACAAGATAGTTGATTAAACGGTTATCAAAATCTTCACCACCTAAGTGAGTATCACCATTGGTCGCTAATACTTCAAAAGTGTGCTCGCCATCCATTTCATCAATTTCAATGATTGAAATATCGAAAGTACCACCACCTAAATCGTATACCGCAATAACTTTATCGCCTTCTTGCTTGTCCATGCCGTAAGCAAGAGCAGCAGCAGTTGGCTCGTTGATAATACGTTTAACATCAAGACCAGCAATACGACCAGCATCTTTAGTTGCTTGACGTTGTGAATCGTTAAAGTAAGCAGGAACGGTAATAACCGCTTCAGTTACTGTTTCACCAAGAAAGTCTTCTGCAGTTTTTTTCATTTTCTTTAAAACTTCAGCAGATACTTGTGGTGGCGCAATTTTTTCGCCCTTTACTTCAACCCAAGCATCACCGTTGTCGGCTTTAACAATGCCAAATGGCATAATTTTAATATCACGTTGAGTTTCTTCGTCTTCAAAACGACGACCAATTAAACGCTTGATAGCATATAAAGTGTTTTCAGGGTTAGTTACTGATTGACGTTTAGCAGGTTGACCTACTAATATTTCGCCTTCAGCCGTATAACCAATGATAGAAGGAGTTGTACGGTCGCCTTCTGCATTTTCAATAACACGTACACTGTCGCCGTCTAATACAGCAACACATGAGTTAGTTGTTCCTAGGTCAATACCGATTATTTTGCCCATCTTGGGAGCTCCTATTCATTAGTCTTTATCTGGAAAAGATAAAGTAATATTAATTAAATTGTTTGTTGAATAGTAAGTGGGGTCGGCGAAATGCTTTTCAATGGATAAATTTAAAAAACTTTCTTTTATGTTGAAATATAGTGAAAAAAAATTTCGTAAAATAACAAGCCTTGAGGTTTACCCTGCTCGCAGGGAAGCGTACAACGACAAATAACATTAACGTCATCAGAGTAATTTTTTACCTTACTTGTCTTTAGCTTTAGTTCGAGTTATTGACTTAAGGCTAATTTATCCAGATATATAAATTTTAATGATGAGGGTCACAGTTCATAATTTAAATTTTAATTATTTCTTTTAATGCTAATTCAAGGCGAGGATCGGCTTTATTGGAGCTAGACGTTTTAAAAATGATTTCATGTTTTCTATTAATGAAGAATGTTGTTGGAGTACCTCGAACATCATAAAGTTCAGCAACCTCCTCTCCCATTACCGCCGTGATAAAAGAATAA
>JALJPA010000069.1 GCA_022969215.1 Colwellia sp.
AGAAGAAGGTAAACATAGTTATTCTATATTTTTGTTCTTTAACACCGCATAAAGTCATTTAAAACCCATCGCAGAAGCGCTTGAGCAACATCACTTCATCGTTACATCAATTTGAAATGGAATAACCATGGCTACATTGATATGCCTTGAATTGAAATTGCTCAAGCACTCTGAAACATGCATCTTGAATGGTAACGGGTATAAAGCCTAAAGATGCGGCGAAAAGTCGAAACAGACAAAGTTTATTTACCTCTCTAAAGCCTAAAATCCAATTGAACAATCTTGGCAAGTGCTGAATATCTTGTAACAACAAAAGAGTTTCAACTGCGAATTAGTGAGTTTTACCATCACACTCCCTGAAGAATAAAACAATAATTATTAACTACTTTAAAACATGAGTAACATTAAATGAAAAAAATACATTTCTCTAAGCACAAACGAACATTATTGGCGCTGGCTATTGCCGCATCATTTGGTGCTAATGCACAGGAAGATAATGCTGCTAAAGAGCAAGAAATTGAAAAAATTGTTGTTACCAGTAAGTTTCAACAATCACTAATAAATCGTATTCCCGTCACACCAAAAGAACTGCCATTTACATTAGATGTTATTGATAGTGAACTGCTTGAATTACGTAACTTCACTCGAAAAATTGAAGCATTAACAACCTTACCTAATATTGTCCGTACAGAAGACCGTAATGGTACGGGAACAACCAGTTTCCTTTCACGAGGATTTGCAGCACCGATTCTGGTCGATAACCGTATACAGAATGACTTTAGAGGGGCCGGCGCACGTGATGACTCATTTGTAGAGCGTTATGAAATACTTAAAGGCCCAGCATCGATTGCATCAGGACCCGTTGGTGCCGGTGGTATTATCAATACGGTAACAAAATCACCTGAACTAGAACGTTTCGCGGCTGTGAATTTACGTGCCGACCAATTTGGTAGTGCCGGTATTGAATTTGATGTCAATGTAGGAGAAATAGACAGCTCAGATACAGTTTTACTTAGAGTAAGCGGCGCTTACCGAGACTATAAATTTGACGCTGATCACGTTGGCCGTACTACCACCGCTATTCGCCCTGTCGCGATATTTAACCTAGGAGATGATACTTCAGTCAAAGCGAGTATTGCCTACCGTAAAAATGAATCTAACCCAAATGGTGGTTTTCCAGTCCCTAATGGTGAAATTCCAGCAGGTATAGATACAAATACTTTTCTTGGTTTTGTCGACGGTGAAGTAAATTCTGAAGATGTACTTTACAATGTCGAACTTAACCATGAATTTTTAGATAATTTAAAGTTAACTGTACGTGGTAGCAAACAGTCAACAGACATGGATTATAAACATATTGGTGGCATTTATAGCTATGATGGACTTACCACGGGTGACTATACCTATCTCTCTGAAAGTGCAGCTAAAAACGAATTAAATGCAACTTTTATTGACGCACAACTTGCTTATCAAGCAAATTTTTGGGGGCAAAATCAAGATTTTGCACTTGGTATTGCTCACCAAGACAATGATTGGACGCGTGAATTCGCAGAGAATTACCGTTGGGAACAAATACCGCTAGATGAAATTGCTATGCCTCATTACGGTTGGGACGAGGCAAACTACGGTGATTATTATCTTTTTCAATCAACCGATGCAAAACTTAAATCCATTTTTGCCGAAGCAGCACTTCGTCCAAGTGAAAACCTTACCATTACCGCTGGTATCCGTTTTGACGATTTAGAGCAAGCTAACTTTCGTAGAAGCGCTTATGGTTACAATGACAGTGATGTAACCACAAGACTTGGCGCTTCCTATGCGGTAATTGAAGAGATAAATATTTATGCGAGTTTTGCCCAAGCATTTGTGCCTCAATACCGTGTATTAAAAGATGGTTCACCAACACAAGCTGAAACATCAGATGGCATAGAGATTGGCGCAAAAGGCTCGATTTTTGATAACAGAATATCATTCCAAGCCGCTGTTTTTTCAACCAAGCGTAAAGGGGTTGCAATAACAGATCCAAATGATACAGATTATGCCATTATTGCTGATGAAGTTGATGTCAAAGGTATTGAATTATCAACGAATACAATTATCACCGATGCTTTAACTTTTAGCTTTAATATTGGCTATAGCGATATCGAAAGCAGTGACGAGGTGCCCGCACCCGTTTTTCCTGAGATAACCGCAAGCATGTATCTTAACTATGAAGCGCAATATGGGGCGTTAGAAGGTCTAATAGTAAGCGGCGGTTTCCGTCATGTTGGTGAAAGTAAAAATAATATTATGACTGAGCATACGTGGGACGGATATAATGTTGCCGACCTAAACGTCAGCTACCCTGTTACTGAAAGTATTAATGTATCTATCGGTATATTGAATTTAACTGATGAAAAATACATTGAGAATACTCAAGTGGCTGGCGTTAACAAATTCAAATTTGGTGCGGTATTGGGTGCGCCTCGCACGGTAACAATGACCCTTCGCTGGACTATGTAAGAGGCCTATAAAATGGTAAATACCAATGCCTTAACGGCAAAAGATTGGTATGACCGTGGTAATGATATTAAGCGCGCTGGCGATTTCGCTGGTGCGCTTGATGCATTTAAGCGCTCTATAAAACTTAATGCTAAATCTGCAGCGCCTTGGATAGGTTTAGCCAAGATATTTGATGCCAATAGTCAATTTGAAGAAGCGAGGCAATGTTTTTTACGTGCCGTTTCGGCTGAACCAAATCACTTGATGGCACGTCAAATGTTAGCAACCAGCCATCAAAAATTAGGCTATGTTGACGAAGCACAGCGTGAATATAACCATGCGATTAAGCTTAAACCCAATTCTTATATTAGCTATTTAGGGCTAGGACAATTGTTCGAAGACCTTGGTAAACCCGAGCAAGCTGCTGCTGCCTATCGACAAGCAATAAAGTGTGCCCCTAAAAAGCAAGATGCACTCGCTAGCCTGCTCGACTTAAGCAAGTATATCGATATTTCTCGAGAAATTGAGCAAGCTGAAAATATGCTTGCAAGTCTTGAAAATAGAGAAAAATCGCTCGTTGGTTACGGTTTAGGCAAAGCCTATGAACAACAGAAAAACTATGATGCCGCATTTGAGGCATATAATGTCGCGAATATCGCTCGCAGGAAAGATTCAGCAGCATTCAACCGTACAACCTTTGATAGCCGCATTGAAAAAATGATGGCGTTATTTTCCGCTGAGTTTTTCAAAAAACGTCGGGGTTGGGGTAACCAATCCGATAAGCCAGTATTCATTGTTGGCCTGCCACGTTCAGGCACTACGCTCACAGAACAAATATTAGCTTCTCACCCTCGATGTTTTGGTGCCGGGGAGTTGAATGTATTGACTGACTTGGCAACAGGAACACCCGACAGGCTTGGTAATGGTGAAATTTCATGGCCAGAAACGGCTAGTCATTTGTCCAAACAGCAAGTTCAAGAACTAGCAAAAGATTATTTAGTTGACTCAGCAAAGCGTGCTCCAGATACCGCGCTTAAAGTAGTCGACAAACAGCCTTTGAATTTTTGGCACCTTGGATTGGTTGCCATGGCATTTCCTAATGCTCGTATCATTCACTGCACACGAGATATTAGGGATTGTGGCTTATCGATTTTTACCCAGAACTTTAATGCAAGCCAAACTTGGTCTACTGATCTTGAAGACATCGCTTATTATTGGCAGGGCTATAAAAAGCTTATGCAGCATTTTAATCAAGTGAGTGGTTTGCAAATACTTGATGTTAACTATGAAGACACCGTCTCTGATATAGAGTGGCAAAGCCGTCGATTACTTAATTTTATCGGCTTACCATGGGATGAAGGTGTATTAAATTTTCATACAAATGATCGTGCCGTGCAAACACCTAGTCGTTGGCAAGTTCGACAACCCTTATATCAAAGCTCTAAAGCGCGCTGGCGCAAGTACCAAGATTATCTAGCGCCATTGATAAAGGCAGCACAAACTGAATAAGTCTCGGCTAAATGACGGTTGCAGTTAACTGATCAATTTGGCTAATCTGACGATAGATTAACTAACAGCGAGTGTTCTGATAAAACACTCGCTTTTTTACCTCCCTAATAAAACCTCCTCAATAGACCATTTTACAACTGAGTGAATAAGATTTCATATTATGCAGCACACAACAGTTGACAAAAGCAGCAATTTAAATGAATATATAGCCATCTAAACGCCCAAACATCCAGAAATTAATAAAGAAGAAATATTTTGACTACGCAATCAGAGCTGCAAACCAGATACAATGATATTAATCGAGGTGTCTACTTTATTGGTACCACACCACCTAAAAGTGATACACCACTTGATAAAGTGAGCGAGATTGCCGACAAGCTACTTGAACGCGTTAGTGATATCGACTTTGATGGCCTGATTGTTTATGACATTCAAGATGAAAATTCACGTATTAGTAAACCTAGACCTTTCCCGTTTAAATCAACCCATGACACGAGACTTTATTCTTCTTTATTGAATAAAAAATCTAATCACCCGGTAATTACTTATAAAAGTGTTATTCAATCTAATGGTGATGACTTTAATGAATGGGCGAATGAAGCATGGGAAAAATATGGCGTAAAAGATGTGGTACTGGTTGGTAGCCCATCCAAGGATAATAAAATTTCCTTGCCGTTAGCCGATGCTTATAAAACCTTGGTAGATAACCAGCATGACTTTTTTATTGGTGGTGTTACTATTGCCGAGCGCCATGCCAGTAAAAAAGATGAACATGAACGCTTAATTACCAAACACAAGCAAGGTTGTAGTTTCTTTATATCCCAAGCAATTTACAATCCACAAGCGACTATAGATTTACTTACCCGTTATGCGATTGAATGCCAAAAACAAGGCTTAAAACCACAACGCTTGATCTTAACATTCTCGCCATGTGGCAGTAAAAAGACCTTAGAATTTATTGAATGGTTAGGAGTTAATGTTCCTGAAGCGACCAGTTTACGTATTCTTAATGCAGAGAACCCTTTGTATGAATCAATTCAAAATTGTGTCAATAGCTTGCAACAAATTTTAGATGCAATTCTGCCTTATGATTTACCGTTAGGCTTAAATATTGAGAGCTTAACCAACCGTAAAGAAGAAATAGACGGCTCAATTTTATTATATAAATTATTACGTTCAAAGATGGACAACTTCTTAGCAAAAAAAGAGCTCTCCGCCTTAAATAAATCATAATATTGACTAGCAGAACTCATCACTATGATGAGCTCTTTACCTCTCTTTGTTACCTTAAACATGCGCTACCTTAATAATTCCCTAGCAGTAAATTATTAAAGCTTACCCTTTTGTTAACTCTTTAATTAGTTAAAGAGTTAACAAATACAACACGAGATCGATGTATTGCTGTTGTGACTCAATAGCGCCTGTTTCTACTTTGTATTTACCATTAACAATAGCGGTAGGAACACTCGTTATGCCTTGTTTTCTGAGTACCTCTGTCGCCTTATTCATTTTTTTTACGCCGGTTTTAACACTAAAGCTATTAAATACTTCGTCAAAGCGCTGACCATCTATACCCTGCAACAAGAAGATATTCTTAATATCTTTATCATTGGAAAATGTTGCTTTATTAACCTGAATATATTTAAAAATAGCGGCGGTAATTTTATCTTCAATCTTTAATAATCTGGCTGTTAATAGCGCTTTAGATAAGCCTTGTTCAATAGCAACATCACGGCCAGGCATACCATCAATATGGTTCTTTATAAAAGTTACGTCAGCGGGGATCTTGGTTTTTAATGCTGTAATAATAGGCTCAATCCTATAACACCCGGGACAATAAAATGAGAAAAACTCACGTACTTCTTGACCCGAATTAAGGTGATCATTAATTGGTGTACTTAATTCCTTATAGTGTGTGCCCTTGACAAAGTCAGCTGCACTCAACGACGGACTAGCTAATAGTGAAAATGTAACAACTGCAGACATGACTACAGCAATAAAATTGGTGTTGTTTTTCATAGTTTTCCTTAAATATTTACTTATTAAAAATAGCTTTATTACAAACAGATCTATTTATTCAGCGCAATTGGTTTTAGTTGAGCAAGCAATTGTTCGGGATTTAATACACCTTCGATAACACCACCATTGGGTAATAACATTGTCGGTGTTGCCGAGATGCCAAACTCAGACGCTAACGACATTTGTTGATCAAGGCTTTGTTGACAGCTTTTCTTCACTGATAGGGACGAAGCAGAGAAACGACCTTGCATAGCTAAGGTCATATTTTCTTGTGGATTTTCAGAGCATAAAACTGCGGCAGTTTTATCATAAGAATTAGAGTTTTTACCTGCTCGAGGTAACATTAGATAATTTACCCTAATGCCTAAGGCATTATATTGCGCCATGTTGCTATGAAAGCGTCGACAATAACCACAATCAATATCGGTAAATAAAGTTACGGCAAAGAGTTCTTCACCAGTAGCAGGGAAAATCAATTGTTTGCTTTCATCAAATTGGGCAAGTTTTTTAAGGCGACTTTGTTGGGCTAGCTGCTCACCAATATCTAATTTGAGCTGGGTATCTATCACCTTACCAAGATAAATATAGCGACCATCTTTACTAGCAAAAAAACTACGTGCGCCAATATTGATGGCAATCAGTTGTTGGTTATATGGTGTTATAGTTATCTCAGCGGAACTTTGAAAAAAGTCACGAATTTTTTTATCTACTTTTACTGAAATAGCCTGATTGACGGGATTTTTAACAGAGCTGTCCTGATGTTTATTTCCCTCGGCATCGCTAGTTTGAATAAACAACAATATAAGAGCAATAACACTGCAAAATTTCAGAGCGTTCAGGGTGAAGTATCGCGTTGATATGATTATTTTTTTCATCTTAGTACCTAATAAATGACCATCTATCGCTAGATGGTAAACGTTAGGCGCTAAGGTAAAATTGTTGGCATATAAATACCAATATAACTATCTATAACTAGCTATTATTTTCTATAATACATTTAAATACAACTAGTTATGACTGAGTGTCTTTTCGAAAATAACTATTATTAGAACTCAGTAACCAAAGTGTTGATGCCTGTTTCAAACACGCTGATACATCCTCAATAACCACTTGCTTGCTTTCTTTTATTTTATTTACTTGTTCACATAAGGTATCAGCAGTGGAGAGTGTTTTTTCAGTGTCCGCTGTAGACGACTCACTCTGTTGTACTTGTTTGTAATAGCCGGCTAATAATTTTTCTTTATCTGTTTGCAGGCTTTTATCATCGATTAGTCGCTGTACTAATCGGCCAATACGCTGTTCACTTACTTCAATTGAGCAAAAAGCAGCTGAATTTTCTAAACTGTTGGCGCCAGTAATCGCATAGTTTAAGGCATCAAAAACTAAGCCTTGTTGTGCGTACATACGGCTCATTAAATCCGCCGCAGAAGAATAGTAGTATGAACTTTTATCCAAAGAGTCGAGCAACTTAAAGGCAACGTCTTGTGCTCTGGTATAGTTATCTTGTTTAAAGTAGCTTTCTGCCAACATAAGTTTACTTTGTACTGAACTAGGATCTTCTAATAAGCTAAAATCAAACCATTGTTTAGCTTGGCTATAATGCCCCTTTTCAAATGCTACTACACCTTTAGCATAAGCATTAATCGCAGGAAGGCTATTAGCGCCCTTATCAAAAGTGCCTTTTGCTATTTCACTTTTGACCAGCACATCATTTTTTTGATTAGACCATTGCCCTAAATAAAAGCTAGTACAAGCCAACATGGTAATACTTGCTGCCACCGCTAAATACTGGAAACTATTCTTTCTTAATGTACTAGCTTTCACACTAGACAGTTCAATATGCTCGATATCGACACTCTGCTCAACTGTTATTTCTTTTGTCGGGGCTACCCATTGGTAACCTCTATTTGGTTGAGTACGAATAAGATCTTCATTAGTCAGCTTTCTTATCTCACTAATCACCTGAAATAATGTGTGATTTTGCACGTGAATGGTCTGCCATACGGCTTCAAACAAGTCATTTTTGCTGACAATAACTTGTCTATTTTCAATTAAATAACTAAGCAATAATGCTGTTTTCGGGCGAATATTCACCTTTATATCATTTTTACTTAACTGATATTTTTCACGATCAAATTGAAATGCATAAAATTGATATGCTGACATCTAAGTGCCCTTACTACCCAATAAATTATGTGAACAATAACATTAATGGTTGCCCACTTACACTGAGTCTGATTTTTTAACTTATAACTGATAAGCTAATACCAAACCACGATATTTCGTGTATTGGCGTATAGGCAAGAGAAGGTAAAGCATGGCCGCAAATATAAAAGAGTTTTTAGCTGACTCACAATTACTGCTTAATGCCGTCGGCGAAGGTGTTTATGGCTTTAATATAGACGGCAATGCCGTGTTTGTTAATCCGGCCTCTGAGCAAATGACCGGCTGGCTGTCAGCCGAATTACTCGGTAAAAACATCCATAAATATCACCATCATAGTCATGCTAATGGCGAGCCCTACCCTAACGAAGAATGTAATATTTACAATACCATGCGCGATGGCGTAGAGCGTAAAATTACCCATGAAGTGTTCTGGCGCAAAGATGGTACTAGCTTCCCGGTAGAATATACTTCAACACCCGTATATAAAGACGGCGAGTTGATAGGCGCGGTCGCGGTTTTTCGCGATGTCAGCCAGCAACGATTAGCGGATGAAAAGCTCAAATCTGCCTTAAAAACCGTACAAGATCTGACCGAAAAGCTGCAAGCAGAAAATACTTACTTACAAGATGAAATTAATGAGAGCTGGAGTGGCTCTGGCTTAGAAGGTAACAGTAAAACTTTTCGAGATATGCTCAAGCAAATTAACTTAGTCGCTAAAACTGACAGTACGGTATTAATTCTTGGTGAAAATGGCACCGGCAAGGAAGTGGTCGCCCGTAATTTACATCAACTCAGTCAACGCCATAACTCGCCACTAGTAAAAGTAAACTGTGCCGCCTTTAGTGCTAACTTACTCGAGTCAGAATTATTTGGTCATGAGAAAGGTGCCTTTACTGGCGCAATCGAAAGACATAAAGGCCGCTTTGAATTAGCCGATAAAGGCACATTATTTCTAGATGAAATTGGCGAATTAAGCCCCGAGGCGCAAAGTAAATTACTGAGAGTTTTACAAGAGCGAGAATTTGAACGTGTTGGCGGTACAAGAACCATTAAAGTGGATTTACGCATTATTGTTGCTACCAACCAAGATTTATTCGCCATGGTTGAGCAAGGTAAATTTCGCATGGACTTGTACTACCGGTTAAATGTTTTTCCTATTGTTATGCCGGCATTAAGACAGCGTATTGAAGACATCCCATTGTTATGCAACAGTATTCTTAAACAGCTTAATATTAAGTTAAATAAAAGCATTACCGGCATAAATAAGCGCAGTTTAACCAAACTAGCCAACTACCATTGGCCAGGTAATATCAGAGAACTACAGAACATTCTTGAACGCGAAGTCATTTTATCAACTACAAACATGCTCAACATTAGTCAAAATTTCAGTAAGAGCCATAGCGTTACCAACAGTGCCAATAAACCCTTAGCTGAAATAGAAACAGCCTATATTATTGAAGTACTAAATGACTGTAGTTGGCGTATTGGTGGTGATAATGGTGCAGCGAAAATACTTGCTTTACCTGATAGCACCTTGCGCTCACGGATGAAAAAACTAAAGATAACCCGCCAATAATCCAGCCTCAATACAAAAAACCACGGTATATCGCCACTACACGATATATCGTGGCTCCACCTTTGAAAAAAAATAAAATTAACATTAAAATACAATAACTTAAATAACAAGATTTGTGGCGCGTTTATTGATATAGGGTAATTACTCAATTATGACCCTGTAGTAATTAATGAAGTTTAATATCAAAGAAGAGCACATGATCATCAAACCCTATAAAGCCAAGGGCGGTGTCTATGTAAGAGAGCAAAAAGGTTTTTACCAACAAGTCCGCCGAAATATCGGCTGGCTACTAATGATGATGTTTATTGTCATGCCCTGGATACAATTTAACGGCCAACAAGCGATATTATTCGATGTCGTTAGCCAAGAATTTCGTATCTTTGCCGTTACCTTTTGGCCACAGGATTTTATCTTGTTGGCGGGTGTATTAATGGCCGCTGCCTTTGCCTTATTTTTTATTACCACCTGGCTTGGCCGTGTCTGGTGCGGCTATGTTTGTCCACAAACAATTTGGACTCTAGCCTATGTTTGGATTGAACACAGAACTGAAGGCACACGTAATCAACGTATAGCCTTAGATAAAGCCCCGTGGACAATGAACAAAATTAGCCGTAAAAGCCTCAAGCATATTTGTTGGCTGCTGATGTCACTGCTTACCGCAACCACCTTTATCTCTTACTTTGTCCCGGTGGGTGAATTATATCGTGGACTGTTCAGTTTTGGTTTGAGTGGCGCGGTAACTTTCTGGGTGCTATTTTTTGCCGTATGCACACATGTAAACGCCGGTTGGATGAGAGAGCACCTTTGCATTCACTTTTGTCCTTACTCTCGCTTTCAGTCGGCCATGTTCGACAAGAATACCTTTATGGTGGCTTACGATAGCAAGCGCGGTGAAAATAGAGCGCCACGTAAACGTAAAGACGATCCAAAAGCACTCGGTTTAGGGGATTGTGTCGATTGTAACTTGTGTGTAGATGTCTGCCCTGCTGGCATAGATATTCGCAATGGTATCCAATACGAGTGTATCAACTGTGGACTTTGTATTGATGCTTGTGACCAAACCATGGAAAAGTTTAATTATGCCAAAGGCTTAATAAGCTATACCAGTGAGCAAGCATTAGCAGGAAAAGAGACCAACAGGTTCAATATCAAACTTGTTTCTTATGCTAGCTTAACCTTAATTTTTTCCGCCTTAGTGGTTTTTTCCATTGATAGCAGAATTCCCTTAGAAGCCAATGTAATTCGAGATAGAACGGCTTTGTACCGTGTTAATTTTGAAGGGGTAGTAGAAAACACCTTCACCTTAAAAATTCTTAACAAAAGTCAGGTACCACTGCACTTTAAAATTAATGTCGATGGCTTAGCGAGCAGTGAAGTGAAGCTTGATAAAAAAGTACTTATCGGCGCTGGTGTTATGCAAGAGATCCCTATTACCTTGGCTATTGATGGTTATGAACTTGAGCAAAAGATAACGACCTTTAACTTCATTATTCAAGCGATCGAACAACCTGACATTATCTTGCAAAAGAGTAGCGTGTTCTTTCGCAACTAATTAATTTAAAGTAACTCACCCAAAGGCAAGTGGCCTGCTATATCTAAACATATTAGTAAGCCATCTCGCCCTTTAAGTAAGGAATAAATGAATGTCATTAGTTAACTTAATAACCTTAACTAAAACCTAGTAAAAATTAAATACAAATGAGAATTGTTTTCATCTGTGATTTATTGTTACTATAGTGCTCTTATAATTTTAGCGATAAGGAACTATCACAATGTCATTTTTACGCATCAGAACAGTATTATTTACCATGCTAGTAGCACTGACGTCTTACCAAAGTAACGCCCACGAAGTTTGGTTAGAGCGCGACGATAATGGTCCGGTAAGAGTCTATCTCGGGGAACCGGGAGAGCCTGAAGTAGGTAGTGAAATAGATAAATTAGTCGGTTCACAGGTTTTTATTGCAGATCGCCAAAACATTACAGCACTTGCACAAAAAAATGATCACTTCGAGGCACTAGTGAGTGGAACAGGTGATGCCCGCTTATTTAGTGATCAAGTTTGGCAACCTTGGCAGATGGATGATAGTGCTTGGTGGCAATTTTGGAAAAGCAGTGAAGGAAAACTGCAAGGCGGTATATTACAAGCCCGTGTTGGTCGTAGTGAGACCACGGCAAAGTTAACCTATGAACTAGTACCAGTGACTGCCAATGGCAATATTTTTACTGCCACTTTTGCCGGTAAGCCTTTAGCGAACAAATCAGTATCATTACTTACACCAAGTAAGAAACAACATGAGTTCACCACCAATAACCTCGGTCAAATCGAGATTAAATCTCAAGAAAGTGGTCGCTTTATTTTGACCAGTGTTCATACCGTAGATAAACAAGCCATGCATTCCGGCAAGCAAGTAGATAGCTTAATGTATATCAGTACCTTGAGTTATGTAGCGCCTTAATACTGCTAGTTAGTAAAACAAAGAAGGAGCCATAAAAGGCTCCTTTTTAATAAATTTAATTATCTATATTTGCTAGTAAAAATAATCAGCACTGACATTTACCCTACCGCTCTTACGCCCACACAACCTCCCCTGACTAGCCTATGCATCAACCGCCAGCATAAGTCACATACTATTACAAAGTTGTTTTAAAAATCAGCAGTACCTGCTAATATCCGCGCCATAAATACAAATGGATATCATTCCTGTTATCATTATCATTAAGGTGTAGTTAATGAAATTATCACTCGTGGCCAGCGCAATCAGTACTGGTTTGCTATTTTCTGCCAATGTCAGCGCAAATACTGATACTCAACAAGCCGTTGAGCAAGAGCAGCAAATTGAAAAAATTATTGTCACTGGTCAAAAATTTGCCCGAACCCTGCAAGAAACCACCACCAGTGTTGCCGTAGTTACCGCACAGGATATCGAACAGCAAAATATTAGTAGTTTTTATGATGCTATAACGGTAACAGCCAATGCCTATGCTACGCCAGCAGGTGGTTTTAGTATTCGTGGCATTAACGGTACCAATGTTTCTGGTGGCGGCAATAGTTATTTAGCCAGTGTTTATGTCGATGGTGCATCATTACCAAGGGAAATGATCAACGGTGGTAGCTTTTCTACTTGGGATGCTAATCAGGTCGAGATTTTACGTGGTCCACAATCAACCCTACAAGGTCGTAATGCTTTAGCTGGTGCGGTTATTATGAATACTCAAATACCCACTGAGGAATGGCAAGGCCGATACCGCTTACAAGTAGGTGAATATGGTGAAAGAGAAGCCGCAGTCGCGTTTGGTGGCGGTATTATTGAAGATCAACTCGCTTTTCGTTTTAGTGGCGAACATAAAGAAAGCGATGGTTTTATTGAAAACAAAACGCTCAATGAACCAGCTAATGCCCGTGAAGATCAACTTTATCGCTTGAAGTTTTTACTTACCCCTGAGGCGCTGCCAGACCTTAGCGTTTTGCTATCTTACACCCATGCCGAAAATGAACGTGGCCTTGCTAGATCTGACAGGCTTTACAATGGTAATACTTATGAACATCCTTATGTTTATAACAACCTTGCCAATTTACAATTTTTTGATGCCGACCTGCTATCACTAAAACTTGATTATTTACTGACTGATGAGTGGGATCTTACCTCAGTTACTACTTACTCAGACGTTGACTCTGGTTCTATTCGAGATGGTGATGGTACTGCTGAAGATATCTCAAGCAATGTTTGGAATACGAACATAGATACCTTTAGTCAAGAGTTACGTTTAACCTTTGATCATGAAAACTTGCAAGGTATAGTCGGTATTTATTACTTCAATGAAGACATAGGCACAAGTACTGTCGGGCGCAGTAGTTTAGAATTAAGTAGAGCTGGTTTAACTAATCAATTCTTAATGGAAAACTATGGTCTAGATGCTGGTACTGCTGGCTTAGCACTAGCTCAATACCAAGATTTTAATCCTGCTAGATTTATCAATACCACTGAGGCCACAACACAGGTTACTAGTTATGCACTTTTCACCGACTTTGTTTACAACATTACCGAGCAATGGGACATTTACGCTGGTCTACGCTTAGATCGCGAAGAACAAAAGAACGCTGATAATAGTACTGTTTCATTAACTAATACCCATTTATTACCAGATCCCGCCAGTTATCAAGGCACACCATACCAAGGGCTAATACCTTTAATTACCGGAATTAATAACTTTATCCACTCAAGCGCAAACAACGCTAGTGGTATAGTTCCTTTGGTTGATGCGAGCTTTGACACAGTATTACCAAAAATTGGCGTTAGCTATCATTGGAATGAAGATTTAACCACCAGTTTTACTTTTCAACAAGGTTATCGCTCTGGCGGTGTTGGCACCAATACCGCAAAAGCGACTCCTTACCAATACGACGCTGAATATACCAACAATTATGAATTTTCACTACGTTCTAGCTGGTTAGATGGCGCCTTAATCGCCAATGCTAATATCTTTTATATTGACTGGTCAGATCAACAAGTGAGGGTACAGCTCTCTGGTAACGTTTTTGATACAGAAACTCGAAATGCCGGCGCCTCTCAGTTACAAGGCTTTGAGCTAGAATTAAGCTATCAAGTGAATAATGAAATTAAGCTTTACTCTTCTTTTGGACAAGCAAAAAGTGAGTTTACTGACTTTGTACTTACCATACCAAGAACGACCTCTAGCTCTGATGCCAGCGATTCAAATAACGCTGACGTTTATGACTTAAACGGCCGAAGCTTTGCCGACTCTCCTGAGTGGACTGCAAATGTTGGTGCAACGTATAGCGCAGACAACGGTTTTTTTGCGAATGTTAGTGCCAACTATGCCAGTACTTCTGCAGGGTATATTAATCCATATGTATTAGGCCATGAAGAAGGTGACGAATTCTTTGATGTACAAAATCACAGCCGAACTTTAGTCAATATGCAGCTAGGTTATGAATGGGATGCTATTGGTGTGTATCTCATCGGAAATAATATCTTTGATAAAGAATATTTAGACTTTAATGGTGACGACATTATTACTATTGGTCACCCAAGACAAATGAGCTTAAGTGTGAGGGGTAGCTTTTAGTTAGCTGAATTACCAATAGAGAGCTTTAGGCTCTCTATTGCTTTTCAAAACAGCTATCTTTCATTTTTACTATGATCTCACCAATATCTACCAGCATAAAATCTGTCGTTCGAGCCAAATAACATGCACGAAAAATAAGTATCACCTGCCCGCTTAGACAATAATTTCACTGGTTATTATTCTTAACTATTACTCGGCCTGTTAATTTCAAGGCATAAAAATAGTACTTTCACCTAAGAATTTCGACTATTTCACACCAAGCCAGCATATTAACGACCTGCTAGAAGTTGTCATCCATTTGTACAAAGTTGTTTTCAATATCAGTACTTACTGATAACATCCGACCAGTTAATACAAACAACTATCATTCCGATTACCAATACCATTATCCTAAAGGTCTAACTAATGAAATTATCTCTCGTGGCCAGCGCAATAAGTGCTGGTCTTTTATTGTCTGCCACAGTCAGCGCAAATACCGATACTCAAGCAGTTGTTGAGCAAGAACAGCAAATTGAAAGAATTATTGTCACAGGTCAAAAAATTGCTCGGACTCTGCAAGAAACCACCACCAGTGTTGCGGTTATCACCAGTGAGCAATTTCAACAACAAAATATAACTAATTTTAATGATGCTCTTAGCTTTACCGCCAATGCTTACGCAACGCCGTCAAATGGCTTTAGTATTCGTGGCATAAACGGTCAAAATGTTTCTGGTGGTGGTAATAGCTATTTAGCCAGTGTTTATGTTGATGGCGCGGCGCTACCAAGACAGATGATAATCGGCGGTGGTTTTTCTACTTGGGACGCACAACAAGTAGAAATTTTACGAGGTCCTCAATCAACACTACAAGGTCGTAATGCTTTAGCCGGTGCGGTAATTTTAAACACCAAAAAGCCCACCGATGAATGGCAAGGTATTTATCGCTTACAGGGCGGTGAATACGGTGAAAAAGAAGCTGCGCTCGCTTTTGGTGGCGGTATTGTTGAAGACCAACTCGCCTTCCGCTTTAGCGGCGAGCATAAGGAAATAGATGGCTTTAATACCAATATTACCCGTAACGAGACCAGCGATTTTAATGAAGATGATCTCTATCGGCTAAAAGTTTTACTGACTCCCGATGCGATACCTGACCTTGAAGTACAACTAAGCTACACCCATGCTAAAAACACCCGTGGCACCTTCGGTGTTTATGAAGCAGAGACTGGCAGCACCTATGACCAGCGTTATACCAATAACAATGATAAACAAGAACAGTTTTATGATGCCGACTTGATCACACTAGCGGTTGACTATCAGCTTAATGATGAATGGAGTTTCACCGCCGTTACCGCCTATTCTGCTGTCAATTCAGGTTATGACTGGGATGGTGATAATACCCCGGCAGATTTGGGTACCCGACTTTATGATGCCGATGTTGATAGCTTAAGTCAGGAACTCCGCTTTAATTTCGATTATGAAAACTTGCAGGGCATTATCGGTGCTTATTACTCCAATGAAGAAATAAACACCGATCTTTCTGGCACTTCTTATACCAGCTTAGCGAGTGTTGGTTTAGATAGCGGCTTCTTACAAAGAAACTATGGCTTAGATTCCGGTACCGCTGATTTAGTTATCAGTCAGTACAGCGCTTTTGACCCAGTAAGCTATTTAAATACTTCAACCACAGAAAGTGAAGTAACTAGCTATGCTATTTTCACTGACTTTGTTTATCAAATATCTGAGCAGTGGGATATTTATGCCGGTTTACGCTGGGATCGTGAGCAACAACAAAATGCTGGCAGCGCAAATTTAAGCTTGCTAAATGGCCAATTAATGCCTGATCCCGCTAGTTATCAAGGCACCCCTTATCAAGGCATCATCCCTTTAGTTACCGGCTTAAATGCATACATTCTCGGCACATTGCAACAAGCGAGCAAGACTAGCCCGCTGGTTGATGCTGACTTTAATACCTTATTACCTAAAATAGGCGCCAGCTATCACTGGACCGAAGACTTAACCACCAGTTTTACTTTTCAAAAAGGCTACCGTTCCGGTGGTGTTGGCACCAATGATGCGAGAGCAGAGTCATTCCAATACGATGCTGAGTATACCGATAACTATGAGCTATCTTTACGTTCTAGTTGGTTAGAGGGTGCGTTAATAGCGAATGCCAATATCTTTTATGTTGATTGGCAAGATCAACAAGTGGTGGCACAGTTATCTGAAAATACTTTTGATACCGAAACTGGCAATGCCGCTAAATCAACGGTAAAAGGTTTTGAAGTGGAAGTAAATTATCAGCTTAATAATCAGTTGAAATTCTATTCAGCACTCGGTCAGGCGAAGAGTGAATTTACTGACTACATCTTGGCGATACCAGGTGAAGGAAGCATTGACCTATCGGGTCGTAGCTTTGCTAACTCACCTGAATGGACTGCCACTATAGGCGGTACTTATGTTGCTGATAATGGCTTCTTTGCTGATGTTAATGCCAATTATGCCAGTGATTCACTAGCAGACGTTAACCCATACGCTCGAGGTCTGACAGAAGAAGATCCAAAATTTGATTTGCATAATAACAGCCGTACCTTAGTCAATATGCAACTAGGTTATGAATGGCAAAGTGTTGGAGTCTATCTTATTGGTAAAAACATTTTTGATGATGAATATATTGCTACCAGACAAACCCACTATATTACTCTAGGTAAACCTCGACAAGTTAGTGTCAGTGTTAGAGGAAGTTTTTAATTAGTTCAAGACCGAGTAGTTAACTTACACTGTCACTGAATTTCACTTCATACAAAAAAGGAGCCAATTGGCTCCTTTTTTGTTATTCATTACTCATTATTCTAGGTACTAAAAGAAACGTTAAAAATCCCTTCGCGGCTGAACTTAACGAGTGGCTTTAACTAATAACTTTAACTGATGGCATGCCTTCAGCTATTGAATTTTCAGCAAGTTGATTCAGGCTTATTGGCTGGTCATTAACAACAGCTTCTGCGCTACTAAATAACTTTGATGATACTAACCAACAGCATAACGCTAAGCTTAACAACATGACTTCGACAATAAGTACATCAAAGTGCCCTGCTTTAAACATAACAACAATAGCTTGTGACAACATTAACCAATCTAAAACAGGTATCATCGCTAAAGCCAGTGCGGTAATTTTTAAGAAGACTGCTGAAAACTGTTTTTGCGCTTTAATAAATAGCGAAGTTATCAAGCTTAGCGCTAAACAAGCAAAGAAAATTTGCCCAATAACATCACTTCGATTCAGCAAATCTATCGGTAATAATCGAGCGCAAAGAAAACCTACTGCCGTGGCGAAAATAGTACCGATAAAACCGCCCGTGGTCATTGCTTTAACTAACCGTAGGCCAAATTTATTTTGTTTTTCGCTGCGTAAGTTTGCTCTTTTTTGTAACCACATTAAGTTGCCGGTCAAAATAATATAACAAGTACCTATGCCCAAAATAAAAAACAAGATGCGTAGTGAATAGCCAGCAAAGTCACCAAAATGTAAACTAGCGATAACCGCTAAACCACCGCGGATATCATTATCATAATTATTTTTGGTCAGATAAAGTTCACGACCCGAGGCTATATGATACGTCACTTCTTTGCGTGTTGAAAACTGACTTTTATCATCACCACGAAAAGTCACCGAAGCACTTTCATCACCAAAGTGGTCAATAGAGATACGTGTTATATCTACTTCTCCTAAGGACTCTTTTGCCGTTAGGTATAATTTATCTATGCCTTGTACGGGCACAGCAATATTGGTTTCTTCTATATGAACATCAACCACACCCGCCGCTTTAAATAGCTTAGCTTGATCACCTCCATACAGGGCAACTGCATAAGATATTTGATAAACAATCAATAAGTTAAAAACTAGCCCTGAAAAGGCATACATTATATGAAAAGGTAAACCCATCACGCCAATCAAGTTATGGGCATCAAGTAATTTATCTTTATTACCGTCTTTACGGTATTGAAAGAATTTACTGATGATTTTACGCCAATGTATGACGACACCACTTAATAATGCCACAAAAAAGAACAAGGTCACTACGCCAACAAAATACAAACCGACTTCTGGAATATGTAAATTATAATGTAGTTGATATAGAAAATTTCCCCAGTCAAACGCATTACCATCACCCAGTATTGTACCGTCCGGTGAAATGATAAGGTGCTTATCTATGTGATCGTCTATAGGGTCTTCGAGTTGACTGTCTTGTTCATCACCTAGATCCCCCTGCGTTACTATTTCTTCTTCAAAATATATATTACTACTGGGCTGTTCTGCTGTTGGCCGCTGCAAAATAAAGTAACCATGGGTATGTACCTTATAATCTTGTGTTACTTGGCTAATAAGTGCATCAAAAGAAAAGTTTTCGACATCATCACTAACAGTAAAGTAAGGGTCTCTTTCCCAAGAAATAATATCTTCACGGAACAAACTCAATGAACCAGCAAAGAAAATGATAAATAATATTGTAGAAATAATTAGGCCAACCCAAGCATGGGCATTGGTTAGCGCTTTAAGTGCATCGCGTTTCATAATGAGTTACCGAAGGACAAGTAGTAGTAGTGCATTGAGTACAGCAGAAGGGGCAAGGACGAAAGTTAACTTTAACCAAGCTTTTTTCGCACTAGTAAAGGAATATGCCCAAACTTGTATACCTGCCCAAATAGGGAAGGCGCATAAAAGCCCGATTAACAACATGGTATCTTCTTTTATTGGTAACAGCAGATTAAGGTTTAACACCACTGAAACGGATATTAATAAACCTAATAAAAGTCCGGCAAAAGTACGTGACCACATCAGCTATAGCTCCCAAAATTGAGTCCTAGCCAACTAATAAAAGGTGAAGAAATCGCCAGTAAAAAAATCAAAACACTACTGAGATGTAAGTAATATTTTTTATAAGCACTTATCAGAGTGACTAAGGGAAGAAAACAACAAACCAACGAAAATCCGGTAATTAGTGCCGAAACGGTCGGTAAATGTTGCAATAAAATAACTAACATCAACGACAGTAGTATTAGCACTGTTATGCTACTGACGGACCTTGGCAGTGATTTTTTTAAAAAAGTTTGCCTTGAACTTGCACCGTACCAAATAAAACAGGCCAGCCAGGCGGGAATAAAACTTAAGAACATAACACTCTCTAAATCATGGTTGCAAATAATAACAATTGTTATTTTTATTTATGATAAGGCGAGGGAGAGTTTTAAGCAATAGCTTTACCAAAGCAAATGAGAATTGATATCATTTATTTAATAATGAATCACCTATCGCACCATATTAATCTCGAAATGGAACGACTATGAAAAAATTATTTGCGCTACCGCCTTTCTAGCCTTAGTCGGCTGTAATGAGACACCTCAATAAACAACAAATTCAGCACTAACAGACAACAGTGTCGCAGAGTCAGCTTTAACACTTTTGACTGACTACAAAACTAATGCTGAACAATTAATCGTTTTAATTGAAACTAATGGCACAGATGCTGATATTGAAAATATCTTCGGCGGGTTTAGTGGCGGCATCAAAGCCTATTATCAATAGTTTTATCGATAAATTTCCGCAATGCCAAGAATATTTAACGGCATTAAACCAAGTGGCAGATATTATTCCAACCTTATCTCTGGCAGAGATTGAGTCGGGTTATCATGCCGATGGAAAACGGCCTAAATTAACTGACGCCAACTGTTATCACGCTAAAGATTTATTAGTGCACCCGGCTACGGTACAAGCCATGGCCATTATTGGTATTGATGGCGCGGAGCAGCGTGCGCAAGCAAAAGCTGAAATTGTTGAAGTAATTTCACACTTATCTCAAGTTGAGCAGGCTTATATAAGTTAATCGCCACAGTTAGCCTTATAAA
>JALJPA010000007.1 GCA_022969215.1 Colwellia sp.
TGAACGTAAATCTTGTGAAGAATCTACTGGTGCTGTTGGGAAGTAACCACCTTTAACGCCAGGACGGTGACCCATGTTACCTTCTTCGTATTTGGTACCTGAATTCCAAGCAGCTTCTTTATCATCAATTTTGTAGAAAGAACCACTCATATCAGTGTGGAAACGAACATCATCAAAAACGAAGAATTCTGGTTCAGGACCAATTAATACTGTATCGGCAATACCAGTACTACGTAAATATTCTTCGGCACGATGCGCTACAGAACGTGGGTCACGGCTGTAACCTTGCATAGTGGCAGGTTCTAAAATATCACAACGAATATTTAAAGTAACAGCCTCAGTGAATGGGTCTAGCACAGCGGTTGATGCATCAGGCATCATAACCATGTCAGATTCATCAATGCCTTTCCAACCTTCAATTGAAGAGCCATCGAACATTTTACCGTCTTCAAAGAAGTCTTCATCTACTTGGTGATGAGGAATTGAAATATGTTGTTCTTTACCTTTTGAATCAGTAAAACGAAGGTCAACAAATTTGACATCGTGTTCTTTAATTAAGTCGAATACTGCTTGTGACATTTTGTCTCTCCAGTGAGGTTAATTTTATAAATTTTTATAAATAATCGAGTAAGTTTTAGAATGGATGACGTTATAAAGGTTCGTTATTATCATTATTCATCTATTATTGCTCATTAATTAGCTAAAATCATGCCAAGGTGAAGCCCATTGATTAATAAGCTTTTTTATTGTTATGACTTTTCTTTGTGCACCATGTTGGCGCTTACGTTGCTCTATTTTGGTGCGTTAATGGCAGTTGTAAGGATGTTACTATAGAATATATTTAGCAGCTTGCCCTCAACAATTTATACTTTTTTAGTTGTTATGTTTAGAATATATGCCCAAGGATACATTTAATCATGTTTATAGCTATATAATGTGTGTTATCCATAGCTATACTGCTAATTTTTATAACTTTTTATTAAGGTGTACCATTAAGGTACTGGATTTTTATGAATAAATCGATGGCCATTGTGCTAGCTAAAGTTTCTTTGATCACCTTTTCGTTAATTTTTTCGATGAGTGGTTATGCCAAAGAAGAGCTAAGTAATTGGCAAAAGCCAACACCAGTTTTTAAGCAAGACTATGATTGGGTAAAACTAACCTCAGACGAATGGCTTAAAGGCGATATTGTGTCAATGTACGATGAGAAATTAGAGTTTGATAGTGATGAACTTGATATGCAAACTATTGATTGGGATGATGTGGCTGAATTACGTAGCAAGCAATGGCAAAGTATTCGTATGTTTGATGGCACTATCGCAGAAGGTTATTTAGTACTAAAGGAGGGGCATTTATCTTTAGTCAAAAATGGAGTCACTAGCCACTTTGAATTAAGTAATCTTTTATCGATTGCCTCTTCAGGGAAAAACGAAATAGATTTATGGGATGGCTATGTTAATTTAGGTATTAATTTACGACAAGGTAACACGGTACAAGTTGATTATACCTTTGCTGCAGGCATGCAGCGCCGCAGTTCGAGTAGTCGCTTTAAGGCTGATTACACCACAGATTATAGTCGATATGAAGATCAAAAAACCGAAGAAACTAAAGTAACCGCAGATAGTGAACGCTTAACGTCATCTTATGACTGGTTCTTTAATCCTAAGGTTTATTTTCGTGTCGCAGATGTTGAATATATAGCGGATGAATTCTTAAACCTTGATTATCGTATCCATTATGGTGTTGCCCTGGGTTATCATCTTGTCGACACCAGTCGAACAACTTGGGATGTTAATGCTGGTCCAAGTTATCAGAAAAGTAAGTTCTTGGATGTTCAAAATGATGATAGCGATACAGAAGACTCATTTGGTTTAACTTTAGGAACTGATTTTACCTTTGAAGTAAGCAGTGATATTGATTTTGATGTCTCATATAATATACAAATGGTTGATGAGGCCTCAGGTGGTAATATCCATCACTTTCAAACAGGTTTAGAAATTGACCTTGCTAATGATTTTGATCTTGATTTAACTTTCTATGCTGATCGTACCGATAATCCAAAACCCGATAGTGAAGGGGGTATACCTGAGAAAAACGATTACCGTTTAGTGGTTAGTTTTGGTTATGATTTTTAATTAATCTACTTACTCTGCTTTATTAAGGGTTTGTATTTGAGTTAAAATAAATCCTTTTTAGTATTAACACTTTGACTGTAGGCTCGATTAAATAGTGTGAAAAACCTTTTATTACTTAGCCTATTCTTTGTCACCTTGGTTCCCTCTATTAGTTATGGGCAGCAACCTTCGGAACATACAGCAGTATGGAGTCCACCTACACCGGTATTTTCTCAACAATTTGATTGGCTTCAGTTACGCTCTGGCGAATGGCTTAGAGGGGATATTATCTCCATGTATGAGGATGAGCTTGAGTTTGACAGCGATGAATTTAATACCATCTTTTTTGATTGGCAAGATGTAGCAGAATTACGTAGCCGGTTTGATCAACAAATACGTTTTGCTAATGGTGAGGTAAAGCAAGGCTTTCTTATTGTTAAAGATGAACACTTAATTATAATCAGTGACGGTAGTGAGCAACATTATCCCTTATCTGAGCTCTTATCGATAACTTCCTCATCGGATGACCGTACAGAACTATGGGACGGTAAATTGAGTTTAGGCTTTGATGTTAATGTCGGTAATGTCAATCAACTTGACTATATAGCCAGTGCAAGATTACAAAGAAGAACCCCTTTCAGCCGATTTAAAGTCGACTTTATCTATAACTATAGTAAGTCTACTTTAGATGATGATGCACAAGTAATTACTGATACTGGTCGCCTAACTACTTATTTTGACTGGTTTTATAGTAGTAAGATGTTCTTTCGTGTCTTTGACTATGAGCACTTTAAAGACTTACAGCAAAATATTAGCTCAAGGGATACTTTAGGTGTCAGTTTAGGTTACCATATTATGCAAAATAAACGCTTACAGTGGGATCTGACTGTTGGCCCTAGTTACCAACAAACAGTTTATGAAGACAGTAGTTCAGCAAGTAAACAGCATAGTGGCGTAGTCGCTCTTGGGACTTTATTGGATTATAGCCTGTCAAGCCGAGTAGATTTTCTATTTGATTATCAAATTCAGTTTGTTGAGCAGAGCTCGGGCAAGCGAAATTCACATTTAAAGACCGGCTTTGAATTTGAGTTGAGTAATGATCTTGAATTAGATGTCATTTTTTATCTTGACCGTGTTGCCGAGCCTGTTTCATCAATTAATACCGTGGCACCAAAATCCAATGACTATAGTTTGGTCTTCAGTCTAGGTTATGATTTTTAATCTTTACAGCACTCTTATTTTCAGCACTGTTATTTACAGTGCTATGATGCTGAATTATTCATGGCTGATCACAACATCGGTAAGGGCGTTACAGCTGCAAAGCAAAATATAACCTTGTTGCCGCTCGCTAGCAGATAAGCCATTAGTTGAATGCTGCTTAACTTGACCGCTTATTAATTTCGCTTTGCAACTGCCACAGCAACCTCCTCGACATGAATAAGGCAAAATTAATCCGGCAGCTTCTCCTTGCTCTAATAAAGAGTCCTCTTTATTGCCTAGATATTGTTTATTCCAACGCTTAAAGGAAATTGATACTTTCGCTTTGTTGTATCCGGTTGTTATTATTTTGTTGTCAATCATAGGATTAGTCATTGTATTTCCTTTATTAGCAGAGCTGACATCTTGCTTCGAATATTCATATTCACCATAACTTTCATAATGGTAATTGTTAGGCGGTAAACCTAATTTTCGTAAAAGTTGTTGTGCTGTTTTTCTGAATGATTTTGGTCCACAAACATAGGTTTGATAATGACTAATTTGCTCTATATTGTGCAACATATGTTCATTTAAGCGCCCTTGAAAGCCATACCATTGTGGGCTGCTAGATTGAGTAAGAGTATAAATTATTTGGCAATTGCCATGTTGTCTAGCCAGACTGGTAATTTCAGCTTGAGCGATCAGGTCGTTTTCCTTTTGCGCACTATGAAGAAAGACGATTTGATTTTTACATTGTTTAGTGACCATATAACGTAGCATTGAAAGCATTGGTGTTACACCACTGCCAGCGCTTAACAATAATACCTTCTGCGGAACAGACTCACTCAGATAGAAATTGCCAGCAACCTCTTGAGTAGAAATTACCTGACCTATCTTAAAGTGATCATGGAAATAGTTAGAGATCTTTCCTTGCGGGATACGTTTTATGGTGATGCTAACATAATCGGGTGTTGTGGGAGAAGAAGACAAGGTATAGCAGCACGACTGTGCTTTACCTGCCATTTTAACGGTAAATGTTAGGTGCTGACCTGCGTAATAGTGAAAAGACAGCTTTGTTGCTGATTTTGGGTAAGAGAAAATAAACGTTTTTACATCAGGTGTTTCTATTTGAATCTTTTGACAAATTAATTGAAATGTTTGTTTTGTCGCGGTAGGTAGGACCATTTTTTAATTTACTCAACTAAGTTTAAGCAGCCTGTTTACAGTTAAAGCTTAGTAATTAAGGTATGATATCGCCAATTATAGCGCTTCATTATCCTTGATTATTATACCTATGAGCAAAAAAATTCAACATCTTCATATATTAGGCATTTGTGGTACTTTTATGGGTGGCATTGCCGCTATAGCTAAAGAGCTTGGTTTTAAAGTCAGTGGCTCTGATGCTAACGTATATCCACCAATGAGCACTCAGCTAGAGCAACTTGGTATTGAGTTGAAGTCTGGTTATCAAGTGGAAAATTTCACTGATGATATCGATATGGTTATTGTTGGTAATGCCATGTCCCGCGGTAACGCCATGGTGGAGTATATGTTAGATCGCAATATTCCTTATATTTCCGGACCTGAATGGCTGTTAGATAATGTTTTAAAAGACCGTTGGGTACTCGCTGTATCGGGTACACATGGCAAAACAACTACCAGTAGTATGCTGGCGTGGATTTTAGAATATGCGCATATGTCGCCAGGCTTTTTAATTGGCGGAGTACCGCAAAATCTCTCTTGCTCTGCTCGCCTAGGTGATGCACCTTTTTTTGTCATTGAAGCCGATGAATACGATAGTGCCTTTTTTGATAAGCGCTCTAAATTTGTCCATTACCGACCTCGTACCTTAGTGATCAATAATTTAGAGTTTGATCATGGTGATATTTTTAATGATCTCAGTGATATTCAAAAACAATTTCATCATCTTATCCGTACAGTGCCCAGTAATGGCTTGATTTTGTCTCCGGCCAATGAAGCCGCCATTAGTGAAACTTTAGCCATGGGCTGTTGGACAGCAACTGAGTTTTCTCAGCACGACACTCAGCTTGAAACGGGTTGGCAAGTTGAAAAGTTAACGGCTCAAGGCAGTGAGTTTATCGTTAAATTCGACGGTAAAACACAGGGCACAGTTAAATGGGATCTGATTGGCGATTTTAATATTGATAACGGTGTCATGGCAATAGCCGCAGCCCGTCATGCTGGCGTACCAAGCTCAGTGGCTATTGAAGCCCTAGCGGAGTTTATTAATACTAAACGCCGGTTTGAGCTGCGTGGCACAGTCAATGGTATAAGTGTTTATGATGATTTTGCCCATCATCCCACAGCCATAGCAAAAACATTAGCCGGCGTACGTGCTAAAATAGGCGAACAAGTTCAGCCTGGCCGTATCTTAGCGGTATTAGAGCCGAGATCTAATACTATGAAGTCAGGGGTGCATAAAGAAGCTCTGCCTCAGTCACTTATTGATGCTGATCAGGTCTTTATCTATCAGGGAGAGCAAGTAACTTGGTCAGTAAGTGAAATGATCAAACAGTGCCAAGCACCTTGCCAAGTTGAAGATGATATTGAAAAGTTAGTTGAAAATATAGCGCTACAAGCACAAGCGGGCGATATTATTGTTGTCATGAGTAACGGTAGTTTTGCCGGTATACATGACAAATTATTAGGCCGTTTAGCTAACATAACCGTATAAATTACATAACAGTATAAAGAAAAAGCCGTTTAAGTATTAGCATCTAAGTAATACCATTTCGTATAATAGTAGTTTAATTAAATTCGTAAAAAGAGAACCAAGCACAATGACAGTTTTAACCATACTTACCGCCCCCAATGAGCAGTTATTAAAGCCAGCAACACCTGTAACAGATGTTAGTAAAATCCAGGATTTAATCGATGATTTACTTGCTACCATGTACGATACTGAAGACGGTATTGGTTTAGCGGCCACACAAGTTGGTCGAAGTGAGGCCGTAGTGGTTATCGACATTTCCGAAAATCGTGACGAGCCGTTAATTTTAGTAAACCCAGAGGTCGTTAGTGGTGAAGAAAAAGCTAAAGGTCAAGAGGGATGTTTATCTCTGCCGGGTTATTACGCTGATGTGGAGCGTTTTACTAAAGTTACCGTTGAGGCGTTAGACCGTCATGGTAAAGAAATTACTATTACCAGTGATGATTTTCTTGCCATTGCTATGCAACATGAAATAGATCACTTAAAAGGTACGTTATTTATTGATTACTTGTCGCCACTTAAAAAACAAATGGCGTTAAAGAAAGTTAAAAAAATGATTAAGAACAGCTAACTTTATTGAATGACTAAGCAAATAAGCAAGAAAGTGGACAATTAATGACAAATAAATCAAGCAATGCTGTGATGGGGCAAAGTGACTTTAATGGCAAAATAACACTAGCGATTACTGGTGCATCCGGTGCGGGTTATGCCTTACGTTTAATTGAATGCTTAGTCGCTGCTAATTATCAATTATATATACTGTGCTCAAGTGCCGGTCGAATTGTTGTCGATACTGAAGTAGGTGTAAAAATTCCTAGCTCCCCAGACGGTGCTAGTGAATTTTTAACGGAAAAGTATCAAGCGAAAGCACAACAAATAACTGTGTTTGGTAAAGAGCAATGGTTCTCTCCTGTTGCTTCTGGCTCAGCGGCACCGAAACAAATGGTTGTTTGCCCTTGCTCGACCGGAACTATGGCGGCTATTTGTCATGGTATGAGTGATAACTTGATTGAGCGAGCTGCCGATGTGGTGATAAAAGAACGTGGTCAGTTAATTTTAATGGTTAGGGAAACGCCATTCTCAACCCTGCATTTACAAAATATGCTTAGTCTGTCTCAGCAAGGGGTCACCATTATGCCAGCCTCACCAGGCTTCTATCATAAGGCAGAGTCAATTGAAGATCTTATCGATTTTATGGTGGCTAGAGTATTAGATCACCTTGGCATTGCGCAAGACATTATGCCGCGTTGGGGTTATAGCTAATACCAGTTTAATTAAGTTTGTGATCTTGTTGTGCATAGGGAAAATAAATCAGGGCAAGGCGCTCGATTGAGCAATAGCTGGCTATTGGGATTGAGAGCAACGCAGACATGGTATATTTTAACCAGCACAAGTGAGTAATAATTTAATGAAATTGGTATAATACTACTCAGGTTGAATTGCTAGACTACTATTAAAAAAGCGACCGGCTGAAACAGCAGGTCGCTTTTTTGTTAGCAGCTTATATTGCTAGATTATTTATTGAAGACTCGCGTGAGACTTACTCATCAAAACTGAATTCAATATAGGCTCTACCTAATTCATTTTTCAATGGAATCAGAATAACAGGGCCTTTGGCTTTGTGATGAATGGTGTGATTGGGACCAGAAACCACGATAGGTGTGGCCATATCAAACTCAATACCTTTTTCACTTAGCAGACGTTTAGCGCCGCCGGTGACCATATTAGTAATTTCACCGACTAAATCAGTAATCTCTTCGTTTACTTCATCTGGAGCTTCACCGACCATATTTTTCATTGTGGCTAAGGCTAAACCTCCTTCAAAAGTAATTGATAAAGAGCCTTTTGCTTGCGGGCTAACCATACCAATTAAACCTGATACATCACCCATGGCGACTTCATTTTTTTTGAGTCGTGGTTTTTCTGGGATTAATTCCATTTGAGCCATAGTTGACATGACATTAAGCATTGAAGATAAAAATGGATTGATAAACTCTACATTCATGAAGATTCCGAATCTTAACTGTTTTAGATAAAGTACTTTATTTGATTTTGCATGCTTATTTTACAAATGTAAATCAAATAGCGTAATAGTTTTATAGTTTATGCAGTTAATCGCTTGGCGGTATTGGCTAGTGATCTTTTTGGAGAGTGATAATCGCTTCTTTAATTCTATAATCGAAAGTTAAGCTGCCAAAAAGCGCGACACCTTGAAGATCTTTACCTTGAAAATTAACTGTATTCACTTGCTTAGGGTAAGTATCGATGAGTATTGCATTTTTTACCACTATTTGCGGTAAAAAATTTTGTTGCTTACTTTCTTGATAGGCAATGATTTTTCCTGAGATTATTTCAAAACCCAGCCAATTTAAAGGTATATTTACTTTGTATTTCTCTAGTGAAAATTGCTGTTCAAAATACTGCTGAATATAGAAGTCGTAATTTTTATGTTCGGCAGAAAAGTGAATTTGTTTAAGCTCAGCAATGGCATTTTCAATATCATGGGTGGTAAATTGATGGACTATTTCCAGGTGCTTAGTTTTGGCATTAACATTTAAGTCAGTCACACCGAAGAAATAGGTGTGACCTGTAGCCGAAGCTACAAGTCCCATATAAAAGCTGATAGCAAGTAAGTACTTGCCTAACGCTTTAAACATTATTGGTCTTCTTCTTTCTCATCTTCGATGTTTTCATCCGAGATATCTTTAAGTTTCTTATTATAATCACGCATCATATCTTTTTTCTTGGCTTTATAAAGGTCAAAGCGAGATTGAATAGGGCGTGCTGGCCAGTAGTTATTATTGATATTTACGTCAGCAGTTTGCCAA
The DNA here is from genome assembly GCA_022969215.1 of Colwellia sp. Taxonomy (GTDB): domain Bacteria; phylum Pseudomonadota; class Gammaproteobacteria; order Enterobacterales; family Alteromonadaceae; genus Colwellia. The sequence continues at coordinate 8,871 of JALJPA010000007.1, forward strand.
TTAGCATCTAAGGCAATTTCAGTAATTTCTTTATCACGAATTAGCAGTTTAGATACTTTCTTGGTGTTTCTACGCCAGATTTCAGCAGGAATATAAATATGCTCAGTAGTGCTGTCAGCATAAGTAATATCCAGTAAAATTGGCATCACTAAACCACCGTGATTCGAGAAGTCGATAACATAGAATTTACTTTCATTCACTAATAAATCTTGTTGCCAAGGTTCTAAATCTTTATGAGCTTTATTGTATTTATTACGGTCGGCATTAGTGGCAGTAAACTTGTCATGCTCATTGTAAAAGTCTAATAACTCAGGTTTGTCTTGTGTACGCACCCATTGCCCTTTATTGCGTAAATCACTGATGAATTCTGGTTGCTCGTTATCTAGTGCGCGCTCCCAAGCCTCTTCGATATCAGGGTTTTGACTGTTCGGACGATACAAATAGACATTATCAATGGCTAAGTCAACGTGATCTGTGGTGTAGAACCAGCCACGCCAGAACCAATCTAAGTCAACCGCTGAAGCGTCTTCCATGGTACGGAAAAAGTCTGCTGGTGTTGGGCGTTTGAACTTCCAGCGCTGAGCATATTCTTTAAAAGCAAAGTCAAATAATTCACGACCCATAATGGTTTCGCGCAAAATATTTAATGCCGTTGCTGGTTTGCCATAAGCGTTATTACCAAACTGTAAAATAGACTCTGAGTTAGTCATAATTGGTACTTGATTATTACTTTTCATATAGCTAGTAATTTTGGCCGCATGACCACGGCGAGATGGGTAGCCTTCTTCCCAAGCTTGCTCAGCAAGGAATTGTAAAAAGGTATTCAAGCCCTCGTCCATCCAAGTCCATTGTCGTTCATCAGAATTAACAATCATTGGAAAGTAGTTGTGACCTACTTCATGAATAATAACGCCGATTAAGCCGTATTTAGTACGACGGGAATAGGTTTTCTCACCAGTTTTTTTATCTAAAGTAGGACGTGGACCATTGAAAGTGATCATTGGATATTCCATGCCACCGACAGGACCGTTTACTGAAATAGAAACTGGGTATGGGTAATCAAAAGTATATTTATTGTATTGCTCCATCGTATGGATAATAGCTTCAGTTGAATACTTTTCCCAAAGAGGATTACCTTCGTTAGGGTAAAATGACATCGCCATAGTGTCACTGTTACCTTGCTGGTAACCTTGGGCATCCCAGATGAACTTTCGGCTAGAAGCAAAGGCAAAATCACGAATGTTTTTGGCCTTAAAGTGCCATGTTTTTGTTTTACTGCTACGTGATTTTTCATTGGCTAACGCTTCAGCAGGCGTAATGATCAATACTGGCTTGTTAGCTTTCTTTGCTTGTTTTAAACGTTTGCGTTGTGTGCTGGTTAATACTTTACTTTCGTTTTGCAAAACACCAGTAGCCGCAACGACATGATCAGCAGGAACGGTGATTTTTACATCATAGTCACCAAATTCTAAAGTGAATTCACCACTGCCTAAAAATTGTTTATTTTGCCAACCTATCGCATCGTAATAAGCAGCGGCTCTTGGGAACCAACTGGCAATTTCATAAAGGTAGTTATCATCTTCTTTAAAGTACTCATAACCTGAACGACCACCCAGTACTTTTTGTTCATGCAATTGGTAGTGCCAGTTAATATTTATCTCGACGCTTTTACCTGATCTTAATGGTTTAGGCAGATCAATGCGCATCATGGTGCCATTAATAATATAATGTAGTGCTTTGCCATTACTTGCACTTACTTTAGTAATTTCATAACCGCCATCGAACTCAGGAGCTTCTACCAGAGAGCGAAACCCTTTAAAGCTTACTTTCTTTTTACTAGGAGCTGTACTGGTCATTTTGTTAGCAGAATCACGTTTCATGCGATTTTGGTCTAGCTGTAACCACAAATAGCGCAAGGTATCAGGAGAGTTATTCTGATAATCCATGGTTTGCGCGCCAGTTAAACGCTGGGTTTTGTCATCTAGGGCAATGGCAATGTCGTAATCAACTTGCTGTTGCCAATATTTATGGCCTGGTGCACCTGATGCGGTACGGTAAATGTTAGGAGTAGGTAATACCTCCTCTAATTGGCGGAACTTATCATCGAAGGGAGCTTTACCTGCTTGGCTATTTGCTGACAGTAGGCCAGAAAATGCCAGTACTAGGCCTATCAAGGCAGTAGACGTTGAATATTTCATAATTTTCCAGTGTAGAGGTGGCACACGTTTTTAACGTTTTTTATAGAATGTATACAATATTTAATACTGATCTGGCTTTTATATCACAATCAGCAACACCTTGTTACTTACAAAGTGACATTTGCGATAAAAAGCTAATTAATTAGGATAAGTGAAGCGAGGGAAATGAAGATTAGACTTGAGTACAGTTTTTACAGCTGCCATGTGCCTCAACGATTTGATGACTGATGGTGAAACCATTGGCGTCGGCCATAGTGCGTAAAGCTAAATCAAAGTTATTCGATTGTATTTCTTCAACATGGCCACATTGATCGCAAATTAATAGTTGCACCGGGTGATTACATTCACCGAAATGGTGACACATGATAAAGGCATTAATCGATTCTATTTTATGGACAAAGCCTTGTTTAGATAAGAAATCTAAAGCACGATAAATAGTTGCTGGTTTAGCCGCGGCATCTAATTCTTTTAGTTCAGCTAGTAAATCGTAGGCGCCAACAGCCCCTTGACGATTAGCCAACAGTAAAAAAACTTGTTCTCTAACTTTAGTAAAGCGAGCGCCTTTGTTTTGGCAAACGAGTTGTGCTTGTTGTAATAAAGATTCTGCCGTCATGGTGCTATTCGAATATTTTTTTCTAAGAGTTGATTAGTTTTCCAGTGTAGCATAGCTCTTTATCAGGACGTAAATATTTTTAGCTTGGCCCAATCAACTAGCATGTGTTGATAAGCTAAGGTATATAACCTGGTTATAAACCATTCGCCATTTATTTACCCTTACATTACAATGAGGCTTATTTGCAAAAAGACAGCGCTGTCTTTTTACGTTGTTAGATAGTTAATTTGCTAGGAAATTTACATGACCCGTTATCTCGCGCTCGATGCTTTTAGAGGCATTACCATAGCTTTAATGATTTTAGTGAATACACCGGGAACCTGGTCGCATGTTTATGCGCCCTTATTACATGCAGAGTGGCATGGGGCAACACCAACGGATTTAGTTTTCCCATTTTTCTTATTCATCATTGGTTCAGCGATGTTCTTCTCTTTCAAAAAGAGTAACTTTGCTGCCAGCCCAGAGCAATTTAAGCGAATTATTAAACGTGGTTTTATCATGTTTTTCATTGGCTTTATGTTAAATGTTATTCCATTTACCACCAATATTGACGATTGGCGCATTATGGGTGTTTTACAGCGCATCGGTATAGCTTACGCTGTAGCGGCTTGTTTAGTACTAATACTAAATCGCAGCGGAGTATTTATAGCATCAGCGGTTATGCTATTGGCTTACTGGGCATTACTCTTGAGTATTGGTGACGGTGCTTTAACTCTTGATGGTAATATTATTCGTCAGCTTGATATCGCCGTACTGGGCGCTAATCATATGTATACCATGCGTGGTGTAGCGTTTGAGCCGGAAGGGTTATTAAGTACCATTCCTGCCATTGTTAATATGTTACTTGGTTTTGAACTAACGCGTTATTTAACCAGTATTAAAGATAAAAAAAGTAGTGTTATAAAGTTAACCCTGATTGGCGGTTTAGCGATTGGTTTAGGTGCGTTATGGAGTTTAGTACTGCCCATTAATAAATCTTTATGGACACCATCTTATGTTATTTATACCACAGGCTTTTCTTGTCTGTTACTGGCCGCCTTTATTTGGTTAATTGATGTTATGAAGCTAGTGAAAATCGCCGAGCCCTTACTGGTTTATGGTACTAACCCATTGTTTGTTTATGTGTTGTCATTTTTAGTGGTGACAGTATACCTAAATATTAATATTGGTGATGTTTCACTGTATGCTTGGCTATATCAGCAGCTTACTGCGGTATTGCCAGCGAAATTAGCATCCTTTATTTTTGCTTTTTCACATGTGGCATTTTTCTGGTATGTGTCATTAAAGCTCTACCAACGCAAAATATTCATCAAAATTTAATGACATTATCTAAGCCCTTAACTTCCTAAGTTATCGGGGGGTTAAGGGCTTAAAAGACTATCAAAAAACCTTATTTTTGTTATGCTTAGCTAATTAGTATTAATAATCATGTATTAGCTAAGCTAAGTAAAGTAAAAATAAGGAGTCTTTTCTACGAGTGAATAAAGCTAAACTCAGCCAAGATGAAAACTTGTCATTCAAAGTCAGTCATCAGCTATTGCCGCAAGATTATCAGCGTATCGATCTCTACTTCTCACTTCCGGTTGAAATGGGGATCAATCCTAGTACCCTCAATGAAGAGGAGTTTTTTTACTCCAACATTAAAAATCACAGTGCTTATTATGCGGATAAATTACACCTGCCGTTAGTCAGAAGCCGTTTTATTAGCCAAAATAAAGGTGAACAAAGCGATTACCGGCTAAACCTTAATTTATATTCTTACCAAGTAAAAAAGGCACTGGATGCCGATATCAAACAAACATTAAAACTAAAAACAGCGGAAGAATTTTATCCTGCGGCAATTGAGTTGGCAGAGCAAACGCAATCATTGACCAAAAAATTACGACGTTATACTCCCTCCGATAACAAACTTATCTCCTTTTTCGAAAATGCCGATAACTATTTAAGTTGGCATATAGAGCAATCATTTTTAAAACTACTGACATTGGGGCCGAAAAGCTCAGGATATACTGCGGAACGTGAGTTATTGCTGAGTTTATGTAAAGGTGAAAGTAGCTATCGCGTTGACAATAAATACAATTCTCAAGTCACCTTGGATGATGCTAACCGTATCACCAATAAAATGCGTTTATTACAACGGTTAATAGAATATGGCGTGGTCTTTAAACGGCAAACCCGTTATTTGAACCTTAACTTAAAGCGCTTAGTGCGTGGTGTGGTAACAGCAATTATCATGGCTTTTGTTATGGTGTTGGTATTAAATGCTCGCTCGAATTTTACCGAAGTGACCGTGGCGTTAGTGGCCTTTCTTGGCCTTATTTATGGTTTACGAGAAACCTTTAAAGAGGACTTAACCAGTCTAATATGGCGTAAAATTCAAAAAGGCCGACCTAAATGGCAAAATCTATTTACCCATAGCGTCACCAAAAAGCGGGTTTTAAGTCAAATTCTGTGGCTAGAATATATCAGCAGTAAAGATTTGCCTAAGTCAGTGAATGCACTGTTTCAGCAGCGCAGACAGCAAAACAAGCAAGATGCACAATTATTGCATTTTCGTTGTGATAATAAGGTTATGGCGAAAGAGTTTTTACCGGGTTATGATGAAATTCAGCAACAAACCTTTTTTAATTTAACGCCTTTTGTCCGCTTTTTAAAAAAAGGTGCAGGTCGATTATATAGCTTAGATGGCCAGAAAATTTCTAGCCAAGGGGTTGAGCGGCGTTATCAAATCAACCTTATATTACGTCATGTTTATAAGGGCGAAGAATCATTGCAACGTTTTAAAATTACCCTGAATCGTTCAGAAATTGTCAATATCGAACCCATAGGCTAATACCAAGTCCATTAAGTTTGTTCCCACTCAGAGCTTGCCAGCGTTTTGAGAACAAATAGAACTTTTTTTACATATAGTCACTCTATATGAAAGAAATTTTATGCGGTTATCGAATGGCTGGCAAACTCCCAAGGGCGAGTTTAAAAGGCTTACATGCTGCGTTATTGATTTTGATAAGGACGCTGCATGGATGCAGCTTAATAGAGAATGCAGGAGCATATTCTCCTGAATAACCATTATCTACAATCAATGCCTGGCCTCTGAGCCTTTTAACTCTCGCTGAATTGGAAGAAACTTATTGGAATTGGTATATAGTCACTTTAGCTAAGCAAAGGTAAATTTAAGCTGTTGCTATTAGTACTTATCTATTACTTGCTTTTATTGCTTGTTTTCCCTACAATACGCCTCCTTAATTCAGCCTGAACTTTTTGTTCCTTGCCTCAACTGGTGTTGGCTGAGCCAGACTATGAGGCTACAACCGTAAGGAGCTCGTAATGCGTCATTACGAAATCGTATTTATGGTTCACCCTGATCAGAGTGAACAAGTGTCTGGTATGATCCAGCGCTACACAGACTTGATTAATGCTGCTGAAGGCAAAATCCACCGTCTTGAAGACTGGGGCCGTCGCCAATTAGCATACCCAATCAATAAACTACACAAAGCACACTATGTTCTTATGAACATTGAAGCGCCACAGTCAGTTATTGATGAGTTAGAATCAGCTTTCCGTTATAACGAAATTGTTATTCGTAACATGATCATGCGTACTAAAGACGCGGTAACTGAAGCATCGCCTATGGCTGCTGCTAAAGATGACCGTCGTGACGATCGTCGTGATGACCGTCGCGAAGTTAAGAAAGAAGTTACTACTGCGCCAGTTGAAGCTAAAGAAGTCTCTACAGAAGAGAAGTCTGAAGAAGCTGCTAGCGAATAAGTAATTTGTGATGCTCTCGCAAGAGAATTGCCTAGTGTTGGTTGGTGAGGTAGTAAGAACACCAAAACAGTCAACTAGCCCAGCTGGTATTGCTCATAGTCAGTTTTCAATAGACCATAAGTCTATACAAAATGAAGCCGGCATGAATCGACAAGCATTTGTCAGAATACAAGTTGTTGCTACAGGTGAATTATCACACTTAACACGTGAATTAGTTGCTGGAAAAAATGTAAAAGTGAGTGGTTTTATCAACCGCCACGAATCTAGAAACGGAAACCCGCTTTTAGTGTTACATGCCCAGCAAATTGAAATGATTAATTAGGCTTTATTTACTAACGGAATCGTTATTTAAATAAAACCATATTGGAGAACTCCATGTCTCGTTTTTTTAGACGCCGTAAGTTTTGTCGCTTCACAGCGGAAGGCGCAACTTCTATTGATTATAAAGATGTTGCTACTTTAAAAAACTATATCACTGAAAGTGGTAAAATTGTTCCTAGCCGTATCACTGGTACTGCTGCTAAATATCAACGTCAATTAACTCGTGCTATTAAACGCGCTCGTTACTTGTCATTATTACCATATACTGACTTACATAAGTAAGCTAATAGGGATTTAAAATGGAAGTAATTCTTCTTGATAAAATCGCCAAATTAGGCGGCCTTGGTGACAAGGTATCTGTTAAATCAGGTTATGCACGTAACTACTTATTACCACAAGGTAAAGCAGTATTTGCATCTGAAGCTAACGTTGAGCACTTTGAAGCTCGTCGTGCTGACATCGAAGCTAAATTAGCTGAAGTATTAGCAGCAGCTGAAGCTCGTGCAGCAAAAATTGTTGAGTTAGCTGAAGTTACTATCGCATCAAAATCTGGTGACGAAGGTAAATTATTCGGTTCTATTGGTACTCGTGATATCGCTGATGCGATCACTGAAGCTGGCGTTGAAGTTGCTAAAGCTGAAGTACGTTTACCATTAGGTGCTATCCGCGAAACAGGTGAATTCGAAATCGTTATTCACTTACACACTGATGTTGATACTAGCATCAAAGTTGTTGTTATCGCTGAAGCATAATAACTTTGTCATAGCGTTAAGCTATGGCTATTAAGTTATTAATAAAAACACCGCACTCTCTTTGAGGTTGCGGTGTTTTTTTATGTGTTTCTAACGTAAAAAATTCGTCTAAATAGAATTACTCATCTTTTGTAGTAGTAAGATAAGTGAAAAGTGATTAACTCAGTATTTTATCTATAACACTTTATTTAGGTAACTATTGTCTAGCTTAATATTTTTGCTTATTTCAAGGCAAATTTACGCGTCAATAGCGAGCTATTGCAAGTGAATTTAACGCAGATAATAAGTAAAAATAGCTGCTAGAGAGTAATTTACCAGGCAGAGCCTGCTTGGATGTAAAACACCGCATCCTCAGGTCCCTTAGCGATATCGACTCCCATATTAAAGCCATAACGACGTGCAACTAGGTATCTAAAACCAACGCCTTTACTGACTCTGCTAGGGCTCTCTGAAAACTCTGAAAATTCATTGGTGGCTTTACCCACACCGGCAAATGCATTTACTTCCCAGCGTAAATTGATTTTATAGATTAATTCCAGCTCAGACATGGCAACAGACTGTCCTTGATAGCGGGCGGCGGGAATACCGCGCATACTAATACTTGGTGTTGCGTAAGGGGGTAAAAGGCTGTCACTGTTAGCGTAATTTGCTTCTACTCTAAAGGCGGTGCGCCAATTTTTAGAAAGCTCAAAGTAATGCAAAGCAGATAACTCTGTTAAGTGATAATCAACATCAGAGCCAATAGTTTCATCAAACCAGAGGTAATTGAGTTGATATTTTAAGCCGTTAGTTGGCGAAAAAATGTTGTCTCTTGAGTCATATTCTAAGGAAAACCCTGCGCCTGAGGTAGTGATGTTTCTAGTCAATAAATTCGTTAATGCTTCTTGCCATTCGGGCGGAAAGCTACCAATTAAGTCGTTGATATTCGTTGGTGAAATTTGCGCATCAATATATCGGTGTGTTGGGCCTAAGTAAAAGTTGCTGTCAGCAAGCTTGAACTTTAGTGTTTGCATTATAGCGGTAGCTTTGGTTTTTATTCCCAGTGGTTTGTTAAGGCTTATATCACCAAAACCGTAAAAATCGATATTAACATCACCATAACCACCACCGCCCATATAACGAATACTGCCTTGATTGAAAAAACCCATGTGGCCACCACCAACAAAATAAGAGTCATTGCCGGTATAGGCGCCAAAAGCTACAGAAACACTCGGCGGCATTAAGCTGTGTGCGGCTTGATCATTATTTTCATCTTGCATGGCAGCTAATCGGGCAGACTTTTCTTCTTCGGTTTCGTGAAAAAATAAGCCCATCATGCCTAAGCCACCTTCTACAGCTGGATCGGTGATAATAATTGGCACTGGCAAAAAGCCATAAGCATTTTCGGAAAGGTAACGTGAAGCGTCGAAGTTGCCATCAAGTTTGTCGGTAAAAAGGTCTGAAGCTGCAAGGATGCTGGCCGAGTAAAGCAGGGTCAAAATAGTTACAGAGATAATTCTTAATAGGGTCATGGTTACTCTTTGAGGGGCTTGGGCGAAAACTAAGTCAAATTGTTAAATATGCGCTTATTTGTAATAATTCTCCACTAGAAATTAATGATTAGCAAGGGGGGAATTACAAACTGCACTGTAAAATCTTATCTTTTAACCATTGATGCGCGGTACTATTTAAGGTGCGCTGATGTTGCAGTAAGAACAATTCCACCATATTGCTTGGTGTTTGTTCAAACTGATAAACACTGACCAACTGCTCTTTATAAGGTGAAGAATTAGCAAAAAAGCTCGGTGCGATAAGTAAAGTGTCTGATGACTTTAGTACCTCTATTAGAGTGCTTATCTGGCTGGTTTTTAATTGAATATCGCGCTTAAAACCTTGTTTTAGCAAGATACTATCAATGGGGTTAGTCAAGGTGATGCCGGAATCTTCTCGCACATTTAGATCAAGAAATCGGTAAGTAAAACAATCGGCTAATGCCACTTGCTGCTGTATGGCTAACGGATGATTCGTTCTTGCAAAAACCGCTAAAGATATATTTCCTAAGGAGGTGGCAATGAAAGCAGCATCATTGGGCTTTTCAATATGAATGACGAAGTCTAGCAAGCCTGATTCGAGTGATTTGTTTGAGCTTATATTTGCTGAGTACTCAGACAGTTGTACCGCAGGCGCTTCATTATTAATACTCTGCACTAAGGGTAAGAAAAGTGTATGGCTGGCTAAAGAAGGCAGAGAAATAGAAAAGTGTTTATCACAACTTTGTGGCGAGAAGTCATCACCTTGTAGAATAGACTCAAGTCTTTGTAATAGGTCTGGCAATAAGACTTCTATTGTTTGCGCTTTTTCTGTTGGTACTATGCCGGTTGATGTGCGATGAAAAAGTGGGTCTTCAAATAAATCTCGTAAGCGCTGCAAGGTTCTACTCATTGCCGATTGCGATAAGTACAAACGCTCAGCGGCTCTGCTGACATTCTTTTCTTTTAATAACACGCTAAGTGATACCAATAAATTAAGATCGACCCTTGCTAATTTTTGCTCTAATAAAGCCATCTGTTTCTGCCAGTGAATTGTTCTAATAATGAATTGAGTATACATGGATATGCGTTTTGCGCATATTGATCATGAATATAAGTCGTTGGATGACATAGATTGACGGGAATATACTTTACCATTGTTATCACTAAGTCAGCCTTGTAACGAGAGAGGAATCAATATGAAAAATTTAATATTAAGCAAAGTAGTTAACACGGATATAAGATTTGTTAAATTTACCCTTATGTATTCAGCTCTACCGCTGGTATTACTGCTAGGCGCTTGTTCAACTAACTATGTGCCTGAGACAGATCAAAGTAGTTCATACGACTTTTCCAAGATCGAGACCTATAGCGTTATTGGTGATGAGCAGCTTAAAAACCCTATGTTCAGTGATATAGACCGAGCGCGTTTTGATGCCGCGATAGATATTTCAATGCAGCAGCACAATATTGAAGAAGTTAGTCCAGAGCAAGCAGATGTCTTAGTGAGTTATTTTGTCATCACTAAAGATAAAGTCAAAGTGAACTCTAGTTATAGCGGAGGTTATGCCAGCAGTTGTTATCGTTGTGGTTACGGCTATGGTGGTGGAGTTACTCATATCAATACTCGTAACTATGTCGAGGGTACGTTAGTGCTGGATATTATTGATAATGACAGCAAGCTGAGTATTTATCGTAGCACGTTAACTAAGCCATTAAAGTCTTATGAAACTGCCGAAGAACGTCAGCAGGCAATTAATAAAGCGGTCAGCGATATGATGCAGTTATTACCGCTAGGGTAATAGCAAATATCAGGGAGTCTTAGCCGAAAATGGTGGTTGAACTATCAGCGATAAACTAGTTTCTTGGGAAGCTAGATAACATCCCTATGAGGTTTAGGCTAAGTTGTTAATTAACTTGTTATTTGTTAACTAGTCGCGTTTAATAACTCAAATTTTGTACATCATGCTAATTGGTTTTAGAACATGGAGAACTTACCAATGAAAAATTTTCCTAAAGTAGTTGTTGCACTCACAGTGAGTATTTTACTTACCAGTATGCAGAGTTCGTGGGCTGTGGACAAAGAAGTAACAGCGGGTTTTAACCATAAAATCCCTAAGCAAATAATGACGCCAAACAAGGTGAAAACCCGTATTGGTGATTTAAACTTTTATGATGGTATTCCAACCGATGAAACACTAACCAAAGTCTATGACCATTTAGACTTTATCCGCGGCATTGATGTGTTTTTGAACTTTATTCCGGCGACCTCCATTGAGGGCATCCGCTTAGGCATGAAAAGCTTAGGGGTTAAAAATTCCAATGAAGTATTGGTATTTGATAATTTAATGGACTCCAGCCCGTTATTTTTAACAGGTAATACCGATACTGTTTATGCATGTGCCATGTTAGATCTTGAAAAAGATGGCGTCACTGTCGTTGAAATTCCAGCTGGCGCTGGTCCTGGCACAGTAAATGATGCTTTCTTCCGTTTTGTTGTTGATATGGGCGCACCAGGTCCAGATGCTAAAAAAGGTGGCACTTACATTATCTTGCCGCCGGATTATAAAGGTGAGCTAAAACCAACGTTAAATGGCATGCAGGACAGAGGTAAAGATACTCGAATTACTACTCTAATTGCCGGTATAGAAACTAAAGTTTGGGTTGCGCAATCGACCAGTTATACCAATTGGCTGATATTACGTGGCTTCTTAAAAGATGGTAAACCTGATCATGCATCAAATATGTGGCGCACTGGTTTAAAAATCTATCCACTAAAAGATGCTAAAAATCCCAAAGTAATGAAATTTGTTAATGGTAGTGGTAAGTACTTTAATACCATTCATGCTAATGATTATGAGTTCTATGAAGAGTTATGGCATGTATTACAAAAAGAGCCTATTTCATTCTTGGAGCCTGAACTTAGAGGACAAGCAGCAGCTATTGGTATTCAAAAAGGTAAGCCCTTTAATCCTGATGCTAGAATGAAAGCCATTTTAAAAGATGCGGTCGCTGTAGGTAATGCAACGGCTCGTAGTATTGCTTTTAAATCACGAGATGAAAATGCTTATTTGTTTGCCGGCAAGCAGTGGTTTACCGGTTTCATTGGTCGTGACTATCAGTGGTTAAAAGATGGAGGTGCTGGTGGCCGTAATATGGATGCTAGAACATTATTCTTCTATATTGCCACGGTAAATACACCAGCAATGGCATTACAAATTCCTGGTATTGGTTCAAACTATGCGATGACAACGGCAGATAATAAGGGCGATATCTTATACGGTGAAAAAACTTATCAAGTGACATTACCTGCTAATGCACCAGCAAAAGATTTTTGGTCTATGGTTGTTTATGACCCACAAACTCGCTCAGAGTTACAAGTGCCAGGTGGATCTAAGTACCCAAGCAAAAATAATAAGCGTGATGCTTTGGCATATAACAAAGATGGCTCGGTAACTTTATACTTTGGCCCTAAAGCACCTAAAGGTAAACCTGTTGCTAACTGGACAGAAACTACACCGAATAAAGCCTGGTTTGCCATGTTACGTTTATATGGACCGTTACAACCTTGGTTTGATAAAACTTGGGCGCCAAGTGATTTTCAGCTAATTGATTAGCTAGATTCATTTGAAGTAACCTTTATTACTCGTTAATAAGGGTTACTCATTACCATTTCAAGTGACTTGTTTGAGCGTTAAGTGAGATTAATAGCTCAATTTACTACCTCACCTAAGTTTACTCTCCACTTCGCATAGATGTTTTTCATTGAATAAAAGGGCGGTGATTGTAAGGTCGAAAACTGTAAGCTAGGTAATGATGTTTGCTAGTAAAAAGATATTTCTTATATAGTTAATAAATAGAATGCTTTAAGTTGCGCAGTTGTTTAAAGTTGTTCTTAACCTTACGTACTTGTATAGCTTGTAGTTAAACTCTTATATGAATAACTTATCCCTCGTTAAAATATTACCTTTATGTCTATTATCATTTAGCTTGTTGAGTCATGCGAATGATAAAGAAAATAACACTAATGAAACGGATGTTAGTGTTGCCACAAAACAAGTACAAAAACAGCCAGCAGCGCAGTCAGAGAAAAAAGAAAACTCAGCTTATTTTGATCGTCTTTCCTCGCAAAAAAAGTCTTCATTTGATCCCTACGTAATCACGCCTCATAAAATGACTTATCTTTTACCTTTTAGCGTTTCAGATAATATGAATAGGGAAGTCTATGAGGGAATAGGGCAATGGGGTGAAGAGGTTCAAAGCCTTGAAGCAAAATTTCAATTTAGTTTAAAGGTACCATTAACACAAGAGGCTATTTTCACTGAGGGCGATAGCCTTGATTTTGCTTTTACTTTGCAATCTTGGTGGCAGCTTTATAACCAAGAGTTATCCCGTCCGTTTAGAGAAACAAATTATCAACCTGAGTTATTTTATACCGCACCATTAGCCTGGCAACCACTAGGTGGACAAACAAATATGGTTGTTGGTTTTGAACATCAATCTAATGGCCGTACACAAATGTTATCGCGAAGTTGGAACCGCTTGTATTACATTTTCACTTTTGCCAAAGATAATTATGCGGTGTCATTTCGTCCATGGTGGAAGATCCCTGAAGGCAGTAAAGAAACAACACCGGATGAATCAGCTAATGATAATGTTGATATTTCAGATTATATGGGGCATTTTGATCTTACTTTGCTCTATAAATGGCAAAGCCTTGAGTTTTCATTTGTTGGTCGCCGAAATTTTAAAGAGCATAAAGGTGGCATGGAGTTAGGTATTACCTTTCCACTTTCAGGTAAGTTAAAAGGTTACTTTCAATATACTAACGGCTATGGAGAAAGTTTAATTGACTATAACCATTCACAGCAAACCTTTGGTGTTGGTGTCGCGTTAACGGAAATTTTTTAATGATGTGTACCAAGAAAACAGCATCAAAAAAGGCTGCAACTCATTGAGTTTCAGCCTTTTTTATTTTATCTAGATGACCCGTCCTAAATAAGGTTAGCTTGTCTCTTTTAAGAAGCTGTAGTTGCCTTTAATATCACTTTTATATTGTTGGCAAAGTTGACCAAGTGGTGCTTCAATTTTTAGTGCGCCATAGCCTTGGTGTGCTTTACGTTTCACTCTATCCCAGCTAATTCCTTCTATTGTCATATAACCTTCACTAAAAGCTTTTATACGGGCAAGCTCTTTGAATTTGTTTTTGTCCATAGGCATGGAGCAATCTCGTTCAAGGTAAAGTAACTTGCTGGCCGCTTCAGCTAATAATAATTCAACTTCACCTTTTTCTGCTTTAGTTAGTGACTCAGCTGCTAAGGTAGCGTTGCTTACTAGTAATAACATTAATATGAATTTTTTCATTGGTGACCCTCACTATTTCCATGTTTGCAGATGACTGTTTTTGCTAAAGCTTAAAAATAAAGTGCATCTTTGTTGTCTCGCCAGCACTTCTTGTCTGGCTTGTGTTAACTACAATAGGGAAATGAGTTAACTAAGTACAATGACTTAGTTGCACTAGTATTATGTGTTTGGCGCATAATGATAGTGCTTATTGGTCTGTAGGGTTAATATCGAGGTGGTTTTCTTTGTTAGTTCGTTAAAAGTAATAAGTTAATCCGCTGTGTTGTTATTCAGTTGTGCAGTTAACGGCTCGTAGTTAGTAATGGCGGGGAAATCAGTAATTACAGTCGCTGCTTTCTTACTGTCAGGGTTGGCAATGGCCAGTAAGTGCTTAATGCCGTACTGCTGAGCAGACTTGAGTATTTCGATACTGTCATCAATAAATAATGTGCTATCACAATCAAAGCCATGTTTGTCTTGCAGGCGTTGCCATAATAACTGTGACTCTTTGCTGACGCCAAATTCATGGGTAGAGTATAAAGTATCAAAGTATTGATCTAATTGAGTGCGTTCAATTTTAAGTGACAGAGCTTCTGGATGAGCATTGGTCACCATAACAATATCTTTACCACTGGCTCTTAGCGCCAATAAAAAATCTTTGGCGTCACTGCGCAATTGTATTAAATGTTGAATTTCGCGTTTGAGCTCTTTAATTGGCATTTGTGTTTGCTCAGACCAGTAATCGAGGCAATACCATTCAATCGTACCAACAACGGCTAAGTAATCAGCTTTTAATTTTGCTTTTGCTGCCTCTAGCGAGATCGACATTTTTTCACTGTAACGTAATGGCAGATGCTCTAGCCAAAAATGGTTATCAAAGTGTAAGTCTAAAATAGTACCGTCCATATCAATCAACACGGTAGAAATTTCTGACCAATTAATGTTTGCCATATTGGCCATTCCTTAAAATAAATTGTAGTGCAATAAATATTAGCATTTTGCTATTCCAAAAGTATTGTTTATCGTGTCATTATAGTGATATCTAATGAACAAAAATAACTTAAGTAGCTAGCTATATGGCTGATAACAATCAACTACCTATCATAACTAATCGTCGACAAGTGGCTAAAAGTGCCTTATTTGCTATTGAGCAAGTAGACTTAACTTTTAGCAATGGTGAAGAAAGGCAATATGAGCGCATGATGGGCTCTGGTCGTGGTGCGGTGATGATAGTACCTATGCTTGACGATGAGACATTATTATTAGTCAGAGAGTATTGTGCCGGCACCCATAGTTATTTATTAGGTTTCCCTAAAGGTCTTATTGACGAAGGCGAAGTTCCTCATCAGGCAGCAAATAGAGAGCTACAAGAAGAAATTGGTTATGGTAGTGAGCAGTTACAGCAAGTGACTGAACTTATGATGGCCCCAGCTTTTTTTAATGCAAAAATGACCGTTTTTTTAGCTAAGCAGCTTTATAGTGCCGAGCTTGAAGGTGATGAGCCTGAGCCTTTACAAGTGGTATCTTGGCCAATTAAAGACTATAAAGAACTATTACAACAAACAGATTTTACTGAAGCACGCAGTATTGCAGCATTAATGTTGGTACGTGATTTTCTTGAAAGTTAACTTTCAATGAACTGAAAAGTAATCATGTATTAAAGCAACGTTGAACGGGGTGTAAAGATGAACCAAGATAAATTACTAAACATTGCTTTAGAAAGTGCTAAAAAAGCTGGCGTAGAAGTAATGAAATATTATCGTCAGGGAAACTATACCGCAGAAATGAAAGCCGATGAAAGTCCGGTTACCAGTGCCGACATTGCAGCAAACGATATACTCATGGACCAGCTTAAAACACTAACACCTGATATTCCTATTATTTCAGAAGAAGTGGGGGCAGTGCCGTTCAGCGAACGCAGAAATTGGTCTCGTTATTGGTTACTCGACCCTATAGATGGAACCGGTGAATTTATTATTGGTAGTGGCGACTTTGCGGTAAATATTGCCTTAGTTGAAAATGGCTGGCCAACTCTTGGCGTTATCCACGCGCCCGATCATTGCCTTACTTATTATGGCCAAAAAAACCTTGGTGCTTTTAAAGATAATTGTCAGGCTAGTTATGCGATTCGTGTGGCCGAGTATCAAGAAAACCGCCGTATTAAAGTCGCTATAAGCCGTCGTCAGCAACTGCAATTGATGGGGCAATATTTAAATGAGGATTACGATTATGACTACGTAGCTTTGGGCAGTTGTTCATTAAAAAACTGTCTTATCGCTGAAGGCGGCGCTGACTGTTATTTGCGCATCGGCGTTACGGGTGAGTGGGATACCGGTGCTAGCCAGTGTATTTTAGAGCAAGCTGGCGGTGATATTGTCGATAGTGAGTTTAATCCGTTAAGTTACAATAAACGCGAAAGCTTACTTAACCCCGATTTTGTTAGTTTAGGCGCTAGAGATTTTCCTTGGCAAAACATCATTAAAGCCCATAGAAAAGTATATGAATAACAGCGAGCTATGCTAGGTATATTGATCTGCAATAATACTTGGCCTTTTTTTCTGCACTTTAGTAAAGCGAAGTAGTTCGTTTTGCATAAGATTTATGCTAAATTAGCGTTATTAGTTGAAGTGAGCTTAGCGCAAACTTCCGGTACTACCGTCATTAGGTCATTTTTTTTAGCTATGTTATCCAACGTATTAAAAAAACATATATCACACCACCAAGCTGGGCGTCGTCCTTGCTTCTTTAAAAGTATCGATCAAATCTAATTTTTGGTGGATAGCTTCTGCTGTCAGCCAAAATATCACTTTGTTATTTTTCCGACCATTTTGCTATCTGCTACTTTCTCAGCGATTAGTTTAAGCTGTATATCTATCCTTACCGCTAAAGTTAATCGCCAGAATTCAAATCCATAAATATTCAATTAATATTATTTTTATTAATACTACTTAATTAAAACTATTCAATAAGTAAGAGGACATACCATGGCAGCGCAAGTAACCGCACTTTTTAATGAGATCTGGCAACAATATCTTAGCGTGACTCCGTCAGCAAAAAAAATTCACCAATTATTAGGGAATGGCAATGATGTGATCAATGATCATGTAGCTTATCGTACCTTTAATCACCCTAAAATTAACTTGGCACAACTAGCTAAAGGCCTTCTGGCTTTAGGTTACACCGAATGTGGTCAATATGACTTTTCGTCAAAAAAATTGGATGCAAAACATTTTGAACATCCTGACACTACTATGCCTAAGGTGTTTATTAGTGAACTACGTGTAGAAGATTTCTCCACTGAAGTACAACAGATTATCGCGGGTTTAATTGCCCAGTTACCAGAAGATGTTAGTGAACGTGCTGATTTCCTTTATTCAGGCCGTCTTTGGGAAATAAGCTCAAAAGACTATGAGACCTTGTTAGATGTTAGTGAGTATGCCGCGTGGTTGGCAGCATGGGGTTATCGTGCCAATCACTTCACGGTGAGCATTAATCATTTAGCAGGTTATGATGACATTGAGGTAGTAAACTCAACACTTAAAGACGCCGGTTATGCACTTAATACCAATGGCGGAGAAATTAAAGGTGATGAAGTAGTGAAGTTAGAGCAATCTTCGACACTAGCTGATAAAGCACCAGTAGATTTTTCGGATAAAACTATGGAAATTCCAAGCTGTTTCTATGAGTTTGCTAAACGTTACCCACTTGCTAACGGCGAATTATATACGGGCTTCGTTGCTGCATCAGCAGATAAAATCTTTGATAGTACAAATGCTAAAGGCTAGCTAAACCTTATTCTCCGGGCTATTAAACGCAGAAATCAAGCCGGATAAATTATTAAGCCAGTGCTATGTCACTGGCTTTTTTAGTTATTATTAGTAACTGGTATTCGCAATACTCATTAGTCTATTTATGAGTCATTGCTAATATTCTTTTTGATATTTCCTTAAAATCGCGGCAATAACCCCTTGGTCTTTTAATTTTTTCAAGGCTTGGTTAAATTGAGTCATAGTAATAGGGGCGTTTGGAGATAAGGCCGCTTGAATTTTGTGTTGACTAACAGTCAGCGCTAATACTTTAAATGCATTAGCATTTTTGACTTGTTTTAATTGATAGTTTATCAAAATATTAGCATCAACAAGGGCGTCAATTCGGTTGAGCTCTAAACGAATTAAATTTACATATAAGTTGCTAACATCATAGCGAGTAAAGTGTTTCGTATCAAAAAATGGTTGTAAAGTAGGATATTTATAACCGCGAATGGTGCCAATAATCATGCCCCTAAAGTCGGATATCTGTTGATATGTATTAGGGTTATCAGCACGGATGACGATTTTATCTTTTTCAATAAAAAGTGTGTCACTCCATTGGAGCTTTTCACTATTGCTAAGCCAAGCCGGATTAGAGATTAAAACGAGATGAATAGTATTATTTTCTAAATAGCGCTCGATGCGTTTTCGTGGGGTTTTGATATAGGAGACACTAATATCTAATTCATCAGAAATCTCAGTAATTATATCTCTTATGATACCGTCATAGAGTTGTTCTGCTCTTTCGATGGCGTAGGGTGCAGCGTCATGGTCACCGTAGCCAATGATTAACTTAGTTTTACTGTCAGATAAAACTAATGTTGAGGTGAAAGCAAAAAAAAGGATAACTAGCTTAACTATTTTTAATATTATCATAATCAAGTTTACCCTTCCTCTAAGCTAACTAAGGCTTTTATTTAGTATAGACGAGCGAGTGTTATTGCTTGTTCATTTGAAATTTAATTAGCTTTGTTCTTCTTCCATGCCTGCTTTGAATTGATCACTGGGTAATATATTGACACTTTCATGGAGCTCTGAATAAACCAATAGCGCACTACCTTGCTGAAGCTGCTTTTTTACTTGGTCAATCTTAGCTTGCTTAGTAATATCTTCAGCACCATATTCAGTTCCTTCACGTAAGATGAAGTCTTCAATAATCGCGGCTAAAGTTTCGTTTGATAGTTGTTCTAAGGGGATAATCATAAAGGAGTTTTCAGAGCTTTAAATAATGAACTGCTATTGTACCGTTCAATTGCACTATTGCTCTACACTAATTTATTAAAGAGGATACCTTTACGCTCTTCTTCATTTTTTTTAGTGATGATGGCACTTTGTAAAAGCACTGCATTCTGTTCTTGTTCACTCGTTTCGGCGGCAAAATCTGTGTCTTCAATACGAGAACGCGAAGCACTGACATTAATAATACTGGTTTGGTAGGTCGCTACTTGGCTGGCCAAAGCATTATTTTGGGCACCTAAAACGCTGGCACTTTCATTTACTTGTTGTGAGGTATCTTGAATAATTGCTTGTGTCGTCGCCGGATCGCTTGCATCGAGACCACTGATAAAGTCGTCTTGCCCTAATACATCACTAGCTAGGGTATTTATTTGTTCGGTGATTTGGTCTAACTCACCTTGAATAGCATCACCAGCATAAAGGGGGTTACCGGATTGAATCGATAGCTCTTGTGCACGCAACAAGCCATCATTGATCGCAGATAAAGCGCCAGCCTCAACATTATTAATATTGGCTTGGTCTTGTGCGTTAAAGCTCAGTTGTTGATTTTGATTAATCTGACTGGTGAGTCGATTAGTAATTTGCAAGCCAGCAGCATCATCGGCGGCTTTATTAATGCGTTTTCCTGAGGCGAGCTTTTCCGCTTGCTGTTCTCTTTGCTGATTGAGTTTATCAATAAAACTTAAAGTAGCGGATGATTGATTTACCGACAACATAACTAGACCTCAATAGGCTAAATTCGTACCTTACTATTAACAAGTATAGCAATAGAGAGTTATTTAGCCTGTATTAACAGGAGAGTCTAGTCTATACAAGTAACTAGGTTAGTGGTCTTTACTATCGTCTTGAATATGCGTAAGAAAGTAATAAACATAATAAGCAGATATAGCGAGAAGAATAGCTAAACCACCAAAAGAGAACATCACAACAGGATCGTTAGCTAACATTGATAATAAGTTCATATAGGGCTCCATAATTTACTAAGTAATTACTTGATGTACCTAGTGTAATTTAGTCGCCCACTGCCTATGGTGATTTAGATCAATAGAAACGCTGTTTTTCCGCCATTTTTGCTTTGAGCTTTTGTTGTTCCAGTATATTGTTATAGACCTTATTCGCTTTCTCTATACTAAGTTCTATTTTTTTATAGGGTAAATCTCGTTCATCCATCAATCGGCTTTTTTCTGCGTTTGGGTAACCATTCCATGAGGCAATAGTATTCCAGACAAAAGACATTTCAGTACTTTTTTCTACGCCTTTACCTTCACTATAAAGTAAGGCCAAATTGAATTGAGCAAGGGCATAGTTTTGATTGGCAGCATTTTGATACCAACGTGAGGCCTTAAAATCATCTTGTTTTACGCCTGTGCCGTTGGCATAGGCAACAGCTAAATTAAACTGTGCGCTCGCTAAGCCTTTTTTAGCCGCTTGATGGGTTAACTCAAAAGATTTTTTTAGATCTTTTGTTACCAACTTTCCCTCAGAGTAAAGTAAGGCCAACTCAAATTGTGCATCGGGATAGTTTTGCGCAGCAGCAAGCTGAAATAGCTCGAGTGCTTTCATGCCATCTTTCGGCACAGAGTAGCCGTTTTGATAAACCAGGGCCATTTGATACTGAGCGGGAGCATAACCTTCGATAACTAGTGGGCGAAATTGGGCAATAGCCGCTTTAAATTCACCACGATTTAATTCATAAATACCTTGCTCAAGATCGTTGCCCTGACTAAATGCAGAGAAACTAGCGAGTAAGAGCATAGTTGGTAGTGTTTTTTTTACGCTAAAGTGTCTTTTGATAATTGCACTGGCTTTGGTGAGCATAATTTTCCTTGGTCGGCTTAATTGCTATAAATAAGTGTAGCTTAGAACTTATGTGAGTTACATTAAAGAACTGTTTCAAGCGGTAACTTTTTTCAGTTATTGTTATAATTCATCCTTTAGCACCTTTCGGAAATGATCAATGAAGGAATTATTGAAAGGGTTTAACTTTCTTTAACTAGCTATATAAGTTTAGTTTGTGTCTTTTTTTATTTATCAGCGTGGGTACTTTAGTCACGGTTAACTATTACCATATGTCGGAGTCAGCTTTTAATTAAACCTTACAAAAATTCGATTTTGCAATAAAACTTCAAACTCAAAGCTTTCAAAGACACTTAAATGGGAATGGGTATCCTAGAAGCTTAAAGGTGAGCCGATATCTATTGAAGCAAGCATTCTAACCATTGCTATTCTTGATTATATGGGTCAAGCCCATCATATTGATAGCGACTTATTTGAATTTTTTTGAGCTCGGGTGTCTATCTTGATTACGCGGAAAATTCTTAAAAGTAGCACAAATAGATAAGGTAGATATTAGTCAGTATCCATCGACATAAGGGATGTTAGATATTAGCTAATATAAAGTGGCTAAGTGCTCCGCTGTATCAACGAGAGCACTTACCTTGATTTCTAGAAAAGTAGTAAGTCGATTACTGTTCTATCGACCTTAGACTGACATCATTTCTTCAATCTGCTCAGCAAGGTCAAGCCACTCCATTTCATTATCTTCAATATCGCTTTTCAATCTCCCTTGTTTTTTCAGTAAATCGGTCAATTCAACTTTGCGATCTGCTTGGTAAACCTCACTGTCGCTTAATAAAGCTTCTACCTTAGTTAACTCTTCCTGCCATTGATGTATCTTTTTCTCTAACTTATCGGCTTCTTTACGCAGTGGCGCAGATTTTTTTCTTAGCTCAGCTTGTTGTTGACGCAGTTGTTTTTTGTCTAAGCCTTTATCACTGTTTTGTTGCTCACTTTTAATCGACTTTACCGCTTGTTTTTTATCATCATTAAGCCATTGTTGATAATCATCAATATCACCGCTAAAGTCACTAACCTGGCCATTGGCAACAAGATAAAACTCATCAACACAGGATTCTAATAAAAACCTATCATGGGCAATTAATATAATAGCGCCTTCAAAGTCCTGCAACGCCATCACTAATGCTTGACGCATTTCTAAATCGAGATGGTTGGTTGGCTCATCGAGTAGTAATAATTGTGGTTTTTCTAAAACGATTAATGCCAGTACTAAACGTGCTTTTTCACCGCCCGACATGTTGGTAACCGGTTCAAGCGGTTGGTCGCCGCTAAAGCCAAATTTACCTAAAAAAGTACGAGCTTGCGGCTCACCTAAGGCCGGCTTGGCACGTAATATATGATCAACCGGACTCGATGCCAAATGCAATTGCTCTAATTGGTGCTGAGAAAAATAACCAATTTTTAGCTCTTGTGCGCAATACCGCTCGCCGTTAAGTAAAGCGATATCTCCGGCGAGAGATTTAATTAAGGTTGATTTACCGGCGCCATTTCGCCCTAATAAACCAATGCGACTACCCGGTACTAACGTTAAACCTACATCATTTAAAATAGTGACTTGTTCACCATGATCCGATTTAGGGTAACCACACTGACTTTCTTTAAGTGATAATAGTGGGTAGGGCAAACTTTCCGGTTGTTCAAAGCTGAAAGTAAATTGACTATCAACATGAGCCGGTGCTAAATCAGGTAATTTCTCTAAGCGTTTTAATCGGCTTTGTGCTTGTTTGGCTTTACTGGCTTTGGCACGAAAACGATCAACAAAAGCGGTCAGATGTGCAGCCTCTTTTTGCTGCTTTTGATATTGTGCGTCTTGCTGCGCTAGATGTTCGCGGCGTTGACGTTCAAAAGAGGTGTAGTTGCCGCTGTATAATTTTGCCTGTTGGTGCTCAATATGTAAAATTTGACCAATAACTGTATCAAGAAAGTCTCTGTCATGTGAAATCAGTACTAGCGTACCAGTAAAACGCTTTAACCAGCGTTGTAGCCAAATAACAGCATCTAAATCTAAATGGTTGGTCGGTTCATCGAGTAATAATAAATCAGCACGAGATATTAGCGCTTGCGCTAAGTTTAAACGCATGCGCCAACCACCAGAAAAATCTTTTACTGGGTTAGCCAGTTGTGATTGCAAAAAACCTAAACCATGTAATAACTCACCAGCACGGGCAGGTAGGCTATAGCCGTTAATGGTATCAATTTGATTAATAATGGTGGCTTCAAGGTTACCGTTATCCATGATACGAGCTTGCTCTAAATCATGTTCTAATTGACGAAATTCTTTATCGCCATCCATAACGTAATCAAGAGCGCTTCGCTCTAAAGACGGCGTTTCCTGTCTTACTGTCGCTATATCCCAGCTTGTTGGCATGGATAAATCACCAGCATCTGGGGTTAAATCACCCAAAAGTGCGGCGAAAAGAGACGATTTTCCACAGCCATTACTGCCTACTAAGCCAACTTTATGGTTAGGGTGAATAGTAAAGCTAGATGATTTTATTAGGTTTTTAGCCCCTCTATCTAAGCTTAGGTCTGTGGCTATAATCAATGGTAATTCCTCGATAAAATGGCATAGCGTTGCTGGAAAAATACAAGCTAAAAAAATGCAGGTGCATTGTCGCTTTTCCTATGACCACAATTCAAGGTAAAATAGCGATAATTAACTATTTAGTTGTAGAAGAAGTAGGTAAAAATGAGCAAAGCCCTAAAAAAGAGATTTATCGCTGGTGCAGTCTGTCCAAAATGTAAAGCTATGGATACCCTGGCACTGACCAAAGAAAATAACGTAGAAAAAGTCACCTGTGTTAGTTGTGGTGAGCAGATGGTGCAAACCGAAGCACATGTCGAGAAGGTAGTTCGTCAACACGAACAAGTTATAGGTGTATTTAAACCTTGATAACATGCACTTTATTGCGGTATGCCTTAATTAACACATCAAAAGTACTCATTGATAGTCATCAACTCCGTGCTTTTTATTTCTAATGAAGGTTTCTAATTAAAGCATACCGCTTCAAATTACATTGTTAGCTATTTAAGCTAGTATCGAATTAATAATGCGGTGGTGGTGGCTCAACGTCGTCTATATCATCTGATAAGCTTCCAGCATCTTTAAGACGATTAGCGACTAATTGAATTTGATGTTTCAGCTCTGAAATTTCATGCTGATGGGCGGCTAGCTCTTCACTTAGCTGTTCAATTACATCATCTTGAAAAACGTTACGTGATTCTAAGGCGTCAACACGCTCTTCAAGCTGCTGAACATAGTTAGTTTTCGAGCTGTTAGCGGTTAGGGGGATTTCGGCATTGGCCATGATTCAACATATCCTGATGAACTTATCGTTAATAGATCGTTATTATCGCCAAATGCGACACTATACACAACAGCCCCGGTAGGTCTTTTTGCTTCTTTTGGTGTGACAAACCAATGTGCGCGGCGTTTGCCTGTGGCAATATCCCAAACACTGACTTTTCTGCTCGCCGCGCCGGTGATCATGGTTTTGCCATCGGGTGAAAAACGCACAGTACTAAATACTTCATGACGTTTTGTCCCTTGTAAGGTACTTATACGTTTACCGGTTTTTAAGTCCCATATATAAGCAGCTTTCATACTATCGGCAGTAAAAGCGTAACGGGCCTTAGCATCTAAAGCTACTTTGGACACTCGCGAGCTATGGTTAAACTGATAAATCACCTGTCCTGATTGGGTATCCCATACATAGGCAATAAAATCGTTACCACCGGAGAGCGCAACACGGCCATTAGGTAGCATATCTACGGTATTAACTTTTTCTTTATGGCCAAGAAATTCTAAGCGTCTGCCGGTATCAACACTGACATGCACTACAGTACCGTTGCTTTTACCAATAAGTAAGTAATCACCACCATTACTAATTGCAATATCTCTAATATTTGATTCACGTACTTGCCAGTACCCCTCAGATTTACCTGTTGTTAGGTTCCACAGGGCAAAGTTTTTTCTATTAGCTGTCAGTACATGGCCAGAATCTTCACTGATATCAATGGTGAGTACTAAGTTATCACTGGTATTTTGTTCTTGCGCCCAGTTATAAATACGCTGGTTCTTGGTTAAATCCCAAACACTCAAGCCATGATGAATAGAAGAAATCACCGAGAATTTGGCATCATTAGAAAGACTACCAGCATAGGCACCTTCAACCGACTGCTGCCAACGCTCTATTGGTGCTTGCGTTACAGGCTTACAGGCCATGAGTGTCGTCAATAAGATGACTGGAAAAATAAAGTTACATTTTAACAAAATATTAATACTTTTTTATTGGCGCATTTATCGTTAGTATAAGTTCTTTTTTGAAATAGTTTAGTGTTATCTTCTTAGTAGTCACTTAAGTAAAGCTTTTATCGTGCTATAAAAGATAAATTAAACAATGAATAGCCGTAAATTGGGGGAATTCTCCAATTGTATTGTATAAATGGAGATATAAATGAAATTGTTCAAGCCTACCCTAATAGCCCTTGCGTTAGTTGCCGTTGTTGGTTGTAACGAAAAATCGGTTGAAGAAGTCAAAGCACCGGTATTAGACACTGAAGTGCAAAAACAAGCTTATGGCTTAGGTGCTTCAATTGGTATGTACATGCAACGTAACTTAGAAGAGCATGACAAATTAGGTTTAACCTTAGATAAAGAGCTTATCGTACGCGGTTTTGTTGACAGCATTGACGGTAAGGCAGTTATCGAAAAAGAAGAAATCCAAGCTTTACTAATGAATCTTGATGCTAGCATGAAAGAAAAACAGCAAGCAGCTACAATTGCCGCTTCTGAAGCTAGTCTAGCCGAAGGTGCTAATTTTCTTGCCGATAACGCTAAAAAAGAAGGCGTAACAGTTACTGAATCGGGTATTCAATACGAAGTATTAACTGCTGGCGAAGGTGATAAACCTGCCGCAATTGATACGGTAACTGTTCACTACAAGGGTACTTACTTAAATGGTGAGGAGTTCGACAGTTCATACAAGCGTGGCGAACCATCAACATTCTCACTTAATCGTGTAATTAAAGGTTGGACTGAAGGTGTACAATTAATGCCTGTAGGCGCTAAGTACAAGTTTACTATCCCTTCAGATTTAGCATACGGTCCTAACGGTAACCCACCAAGCATTCCGGGTAACTCAGTACTACAATTTGAAATTGAATTACTTAAAATTCAAAAAGCTGATGCTGCACCAAAAGTAGATGGTCACGATCACGCTACTCACTAGTTAAAGTTTATGTGGGTTAAGCTTTCTTAGCTTAGGCATGTACTAACTAGATGAAAATATAAAACCATCAGTAATGATTTACTGGTGGTTTTTTGTTTCCTGAGTACCTTATTGAAAGGCTATATTTAAAGTCAAATTTTGTAATTTGTTTTATAAGTAAGAATTCAATTAGATTAAATGTTCAAGAACAAGGCGCTTGATTGAGCAATCGTAATACCAAGTCCATTAAGTTAGTTCCCACTCAGAGCTTGTCAGTGGTTTGAGAATAAATAGAGTTTTTTTGTATATAGTCACTCTATATTAAAGGAATTCTGTGTGATTATCATATCACTGAAAAGCTCCCAAAGGGCGAGTTTAAAAGGCTCACAGTCTTTGTTATTGATTTTGACAAGGGAATAACCATTCTCTTCAATCAATGCCTTGCCTCTAAGCCTTTTAATTCTCGCTGAGTGGGAATAAACTTATTGGAATTGGTATAAGCTATTGTGATTGAAAGCAACGATGTTATTGGATATTTAGTCCATTGAAATATAATATAGCCCAATGAAAATACTCCTTATTATTGGCTATGTCTGGCCTGAACCTAACTCTTCCGCGGCAGGTAGCCGTATGATGCAGTTAATCCACTTTTTCCATGGACAAAATTATCAGATTACCTTTGCCAGCCCAGCGCAACAAACTGAGCACATGGTTGATTTAAACGCCTTAAATATTACCATTGCCAACATTAACCTTAATTGCACCAGCTTTGATGAATTTATTACTGACTTACAGCCAGATACAGTGATGTTTGATCGCTTTATGATGGAAGAGCAGTTTGGCTGGCGTGTTAGTGAGCATTGCCCCCAAGCACTACGAATTTTAGATACAGAAGATTTGTTTTGCTTGCGCAATGCACGTCATCAAGCCTATAAACAAAAACGCACTATTACCGATGAAGACTTGCTCACCAGTGATATGGCTAAACGTGAAGTAGCGTCAATATTTCGCTCTGATATCAGCTTAATGATCTCTAGTGTGGAAGTGGCATTACTGCAGCGTCTGTTTAAAGTTGATGCCAGCTTAATTCACTACTGCCCCTTTATGTTAAATGAGGCACAGTTAAGCCAAGAAAATCCAAGTTATCAGCAGCGTGAAGGTTTTATGGCCATCGGTAACTTTCGTCATGCACCCAATTGGGATGCGGTATTGTGGTTAAAACAGCAAATATGGCCACTTATTCGCAAACAGCTACCTGACGCCAAGCTAAATATTTATGGTGCATATCCGCCACCGAAAGCGACTGACTTACATGATGAAAAGTCAGGTTTTCTAGTTAAAGGTTGGGTTGATGATGCAGTACTCGCCATGCAAAGCGCAAAAGTGTGTTTAGCGCCGCTACGTTTTGGCGCAGGTATTAAAGGAAAATTGGCTGAAGCTATGTATTGCGCTACTCCTTCTGTGACTACAGACATTGGAGCAGAGAGTATGGAAACCGACTTACCTTGGGCTGGCGCAATAGCCAATGAGCCACAAACAATTGCCGATGTCGCTGTAAAGCTTTATCAAGATGAACAAGCTTGGCAAACAGCTAGTGACTTAGGACAGAAGAATGCTCAATTAATGTATCAACAAGAAAGTATTTTAGCGCAGTTAGCGGACTGTTTATCAAAGCTATCAGCTAATCTTGAACAGCATCGACAACAAAATTTTATTGGCAGCATGCTCAATCACCATCACCATAAAAGTACTCAATATATGGCGCAGTGGATTGATGTAAAAACTCAGTTGAAAGATTTAGTAGAAGGGCCAGAGGAATAGTAAAGGGTTTTATAAGCCGGCTGGTATAAGAAAAAGGCTGCGATATTTCTGTAGGGTTTATCGCAGCCTTTATGCATTATTTCTGTAGGGTAATTTTATTCTGCTTCATTTACCTACAACCATTACCGTTGCTTTAACATGGCGCCCTAAAGCACTAATCGACAAAGATCTGCATTTCTTCACCAATTTGTTTGCGCATCTCCATCAACTTTACTGCTGAAGTATGTTGTTTCTTATCTGCTTCTGATTTTGGTTGCCATTGAGGCACACTTTCCGATTGTCCATTTTGATCAACCGCGACCATGATAACAATACAATGAGTAGTTAAACGGCGGTTTAATGATTTAGGGTCACAAGCGTTAACTTCTAAGGCAATATGCATTGACGAATTGCCGGTATAAATAACTTTCGCTTCTACTTCCACTAAACTGCCAACATGAATAGGAGCAATAAAACGTATACCACCCGCATAAGCGGTAACACAGTAACGTCCACTCCAGCCAGCAGCACATGCATAAGCGGCTAAATCTATCCATTTCATCACAGCACCACCATGCACCTTGCCACCAAAATTCACGTCTTGTGGTTCGGCTAAAAATCGTAAGGTAATGTCGCGTTGTGGTGTATTCATAAGAGTGCTCTTTATCGTTAATTGAGTTGAATAGGGTGGATCTGAAGCGGATAGCACAAAAATATAGTGTTCACTGTTAATTAGCAAATATTATCTTTACAGAATCAAATAAAGCAAATAGAATGAGAACTATTATCATTTGCGTTTAATTGTTTGGAAGGGTTATGGAAGTCTGGCAAATATTACTTTTAAAGGGTAACGATAGTTTTAATAAACAGCAGCTACCACTAGCCGAGGACTATTATCACCAAGCGATAGAGTGCTTAGAGCAGCAGTGGCAAGAAAACATTGAAGATAGTGAGCTATTAATGGCCTGGATCAGTGCTTTTCATAACTTAGCTGTTTTGTATGAAGAGCAGGACCAACCCAAGATGGCTTTTCGTTATTTACAAATACCTCATCAACGTATGGCTGAGTTATCACAACAAAGTCAATATAGCGAAGATTTACAGTCCATAGCCTTACTTTCAATGAAATTAACGTTAATGCCACTGTTAGCTTTTAGTAAAAAACACCCCGCATGCGATGATTGTTTATCGTCGCTTAATAAAATGGCAATGGCCGTGAATGCCAGCCAACCGGTAATGCACTAAATTACTGACTACTAAGGATAACGATATGAGAAGAACAGCTATTATATTTGCTCTGACGACATTACTACTAAGTAATCCATTATTCGCCCATCCCGGACATGATCATAGCGCTCCTGGGGCTGGCTTAGTACATTTATTATGGTTAGTACCCGTTATTATCGCCGCAGTTGTTGTGGTATTCAAAGAAATTACCGCCACTAAAGGCTGAGCCAAAATATAGGAAGGAGATGATAATGCTTTATAACCTTATCGCTAAGTTGGACAAAAAATTAAACTTTCCCGTGGTGATGGCACACTGCGATATACCTTGTAAAATCTACGATCCTATCAGTGCACAAATTGCGGCATTAACTATGATCCGTATGGTCGATTTACTTAATGAATTAAAAGCTAAGCCATCGCTAACGTTAGATGAGCAAGCGCAGTTTTTACGACTAGTAAACCAAAAAGAAAAGCATGGTTTGAAAGTAAAAGAAGAAATAAACATAATATGGGGTGATTACATTAAAGCGCCACAATTAAGCCAATACCCAGAGTTGCATGACTTGGTGCACGGCATTATGCTCGCCAGCTCACAAGCAAAACAGCATATTAGTAGAGATGCTGCGCTGACGTTGTTGCAGCAAGTAAATCGCTTTGCGGAAATATTTTGGGCTACTAAGCAAGTGACTACATTTACTGCCGTTTGTCCGTATCCACCAGCAGAAATACTGGTATACCCCAAGCTCCAACCTTAACGGCTTTATTGGTCTTGGGCATACTTTTATTAGGAGGCACTATGTTTGGTTTTCATTTTTGCAAAGTTACCGGGGTGAGTATGTCACCTCGCATACCAGAAAATAGCTATGTTTTTGTCGTACCTTGGCTGAAAATATTTAGCCTAAAAGAAGGTAGCCTACTTAAGGTGTTGCACCCTCGCTATGGTCATATTGTTAAGTCATTAGCGAAAGTGGATAGGAACGGCTTATTTTGGCTTAAAGGTCATCATAAGAGTAGTGTGCCCATTGAAAAGTTAGGTCCAGTGGGAAAGTCGCAAATACAAGGTAAGATCTTGTGGATATTCCCACCTAAATAGCGGATAGGCTTTTAACATGTATAGCCAGCGAGTTAATTGTCTTGGCTATACATGGGCTAAAGGGGGTTGTAGGTAGGAAAAGCTAATATGAGCTTAAAGTAAGCTTAGCCCCTGCTTGAGTAACGCCGCTGCTTCTTTATAACCACTCTTGTCTAAATAACTACTAAAGCTGTTGATTAAACCCGGTACTTGCTCACTAGATAAGCCTAGTTTTTCAAAAGCTGAATTGAGGTAATCCAAACTTTCGGCTTTTTTACCTGCTTCGCCTGCACTTGAAAATAATGAACTCATTGATGACTTCGATACTTTAGGCGCTTTATCTACATAATTTTGTGCATCGGGCACTGCTTTGCTAATTAAGGCAAATTTTTCCGGCGTTAAATTATCTTGGGCAACCTTAAGTAGTGAACCAAAACTTGCTGATACCGTCTCTTCAGATAGATTCAACTGCTTGGCAGCATATTCGATCATAGCATTTGTTTGAAATGGTACCCCGGCATCTTTGGCTGCGGCTTTAAGCTGCTCAGCTGAGGATTTAGTGATACTTCCAAAATCAATAGCTATGGCAGGAAGTGAGGTTAAGCCAGCTAAACTCGTTAGGGCAACTGAGGCAGAAAGGCAGATAATTGATAATTTCACGGTTAACTCCATGTTAATTTTTTGTAATGTCTTACTTTAACATGCTTGAGGAAGTTTATTATCGGAATTATTTAAAGGCATAGAAAAAGCAATGCTTTAATAAAGGGGGATGACTTGATACAAATAAAAAAGCCTTTCTCAAAGAGAAAGGCTTGAAATGCTCGCATTTTGGTCTTGTTTAACAAGATTCTTATTATTAATTTCTAGCTAATATTTTTTTATTATTTTTAATAATTCTTAGCTTAATTTATTTTTATTTTTGTTTTTATTATTGTTTTTCTGTAGCGCAGGCATTTTATACCAAAGCATTTTTGCCACCGCAACAACTTTAGTAGAGCATAAGCACCACGATTTTTTTCGTACTAAACTGGTCGAACAAGTCAGCGCGGCTAAGCTATTGATTCAAAGTTCATTGGCAGAAATCAAGCGTAAATTATTACTTTTAAAAAAAAGTTAAATAAATTGAACTTTTATGGCGCTGACGTGTTTTAAGTTTGAATCCGCGTAACTTTATTTTTCAGCAGTGTTGATTTAGCGCATAGATCAAAAGCTAGGTCGGTGCTAAACTGCGCATCATAAAATACATTCGCGATGTTGTGCTGCTAAAGGCGGCTTCGCAAAGAATTAAGACAGTCATTGCAAGTAAGTTATTGTTAAGTCATTAGCTAATTGCCAGGACAAAGTAAGACAATTAAGAGGAACTATTGGTGACAGAATTAAAAAATGATACCTATTTACGTGCGTTATTAAAGCAACCAGTAGACTACACACCGGTATGGATGATGCGTCAAGCGGGTCGTTATTTACCTGAGTATCGTGAAGTACGTAAAAATGCCGGCGACTTTATGTCGGTATGTAAAAATGCTGAACTAGCATGTGAGGTAACTATTCAACCGTTACGTCGCTTTCCATTAGATGCGGCTATTTTGTTTAGTGATATTTTAACTATCCCTGATGCCATGGGTTTAGGCTTGTACTTTGAAACGGGTGAAGGTCCTAAATTTGAGCGTCCAATTACTTGTAAAGCCGATGTCGATAAAATTGCCGTACCTGATCCAGAAGATGAGTTAGGTTATGTAATGAATGCCGTGCGTACTATTCGCAAAGAGCTTAAAGGTGAAGTTCCGCTTATTGGTTTTTCAGGTAGTCCTTGGACATTAGCGACTTACATGATTGAAGGTGGCAGCTCTAAAGCTTTCACTAAAATCAAAAAGATGATGTTTTCTGAGCCACAAACCTTACATTTATTACTTGATAAGTTAGCTGACTCAGTTATTAGTTACCTAAATGCTCAAATTGCTGCGGGTGCGCAATCAGTGATGGTATTTGATACTTGGGGCGGCGTATTATCCCCTCGTGATTACAACGAATTCTCACTACAATACATGGCGAAAATTGTTGATGGTTTAACCCGTCATAATGAAGGTCGTAAAGTGCCAGTAACCTTGTTTACTAAAAATGGTGGTATGTGGTTAGAGTCTATCGCAGCTACAGGCTGTGATGCAGTTGGCTTAGATTGGACCATTGATATTGAAAACGCCAAAGCACGTGTGGGTGATAAAGTCGCTCTACAAGGCAATATGGACCCATCCATGTTATATGCGCCCTTGCCACGTATTGAACAAGAAGTTTCAAAAATACTAGCAGGTTTTGGTGAAGGTGGTACTGGTCATGTATTTAACCTAGGTCATGGTATTCACCCTGATGTGAACCCAGATCATGCTGGGCACTTCATTGAGTCAGTACACCGTTTAAGTAAGCCTTATCATAAGTAAGCCTTAGCAAAAATAAATATAAAAGCAGCTATCGTTATAGCTGCTATATAGCCCAACGCTTATATTGAAAAATGAAACCGCGGTTAACTTATCTTAAGGTAAGGTAACCGCGGTTTTTTATTGGCAAACTTGTTTTGGTTTTTGTTAGGCTTTGTAGCCTCTCCTAAATGCTCTGTTTAACTGTGTCTTGTCTTCATACATAACTTGCTGCTAATTTAACTATTTTACCATCCCTATTGATTTACATACTCTGTTACATTCTTTAAAAATAACCATCCTAAATTAAAATTCTTATTAATAATCAATAAACTAATTGGTTATTGTCAGTTGTTAACCGAATCTCCTGCCATCAATTGGATAAAATAACGGCAAACTGTTCTTGTGTTATGGTGTGCTGGTGATGTATAACACTAATATCTTTTTGGTATTATTCAAGGAAACGGACATGACACCTCAATGGGATCCAGATAAACCGATATACCTGCAACTGTATAAGCAAGTCATTACGCGCATATTAGATGGCTATATTAAGGAAGGGGAAGCGTTACCTTCAGTAAGGAAAGTAGCGGCTGAGTATCAGCTTAATCCAATGACTATTTCAAAGGCGTATCAGATGTTACAGGATGAAGAAGTGGTAGAAAAGCAACGAGGTAAGGGCCTATTTGTTATGCCTGGCGCACAAGAGTTAATGTTAGATAGAGAGCGTGATAGTTTTTTGTCGCACCAATGGCCTGAAATCCTAATGCAGATTTCACGACTAAAACTGTCAGCAGAGCAGTTATTGTCAGTTAGTGTGAATAACCCAGTGGAGGGCAAGATATGAGCTCACTCATTTCAATCTCAAATTTAAATAAATCCTATGGCAGTAAAAAAGTATTGTCAGGAGTTAATTTATCGCTAAATGCCGGACAAATTGTTGGCTTAGTTGGCCCTAACGGCGCAGGAAAAACGACCTGTTTACAAGCCATATTAGGTTTGACCGACTTTGAAGGTGATATCAGTGTCTTAGGTCATCATCCGAGAAAAGACCGGGTTAACATGCTTAAAGATGTTGCTTATATTGCCGATGTCGCTATTTTACCAAAATGGTTAAAAGTGTCACAAGCGTTAAGTTATATGCAAGACATCCATCCAAACTTTGCCATTGAAAAGGCGCAAGTGTTTTTAGCTAAAACCAATATTATCTTAACCGATAAAGTTAAAAACTTATCTAAAGGCATGGTGGCGCAATTGCACTTAGCACTTATTTTAGCCATTGATGCCAAGGTATTAATTTTAGATGAGCCAACCTTAGGTTTAGATATTTTGACGCGTCGTCAGTTCTATAGCCACTTGTTGGAAGATTTTTATACTGAAGATAAGTGCATTGTCATCACTACCCATCAAATTGAAGAAATTGAACATATCTTAACGGACGTTGCTTTTATTCAGCAGGGTAAGATCGTCTTGGCACAAAGCACTGAGGATATAAAAGAGCGTTTTAATTTAGTATCGGTAACTAACGAGCAACTGCCACAAGCTGATGAACTGCAGCCGTTATTTAAAAATAGCATGATGGGGCTGACCACTATGTTATTTGATAATCAAGATAAACAAAAACTAGAGGGCTTAGGTAAAGTGAGTGTGCCTAGTTTGGCTGATATTTTTGTTGGTGTGATGAATAAGGAGACTTGCTAATGAATACTGCAATAATGAAAGCTTCAATTAAAAAAGAGTTATGGGAATTTAACGGTATGCTGAAGTGGATACCTATCACTTTGGCTGGCGTATTTATTTTTATTCCAATATTAGCTGTATTGCTTAATGGCATTAACATGCAGGACGTTTTACATGAGTTGTCGCAGATAGCGCAAGAACTTGAGCGATTAACGCAGATGCAGCAAACTGAGCGATTGGGGGAGATATTCTTTGTTTCAGCCATTGCCCTGTTTAGCCCGTTTATCGCCATCGGTTTTATTGTGCAAGTCTATTATTTTGTTACCTGCTTATTTGATGAAAGACGCGACCAATCGGTGATGTTCTGGCGCTCATTACCTGTTTCAGATGAGATGACCATTGCCAGTAAATTAGTAACGGGTGCCGTTGTTATCCCAGTGATCTTTTTTAGCGCCGCGACATTCTTAATGCTACTGATGTTAGTACTTGCTGTTGTCGCTTGTGTCATTTTATCTGTAGGTTTTGATATCTCTTTATGGGGTATGCTGGCTAGCGCAAATATTTTCAGTGGCGTAGGTTATATTTGGTTAACACTGCTGCCTATGGCAATTTGGTTATTACCTTTATATAGCTGGTTAATGTTAGCATCTATTTACGCGAATAAAGCACCATTTTTATGGGCGGTGTTACCTATTGTTGCGCTATTAGTGATTGAAACTATCGTGGTGCATTATTTGAATATTACGCAACCCTTCTTCGGGCATTTCTTAATGGACTATTTCTCCCTTACACCAGACAACCTTGCCAGCATGGCGGGAGAACAAGAGAAGTCACGTTCACTAGCATTAGAATTGTTGATAGCACAAATTGACTACCGCACAATATTGGTATCTGCGGGACTACTATTTGCAACTTACTGGTTTAGGGTCAATAAACAAGAAAGTTAAGCTGATGTTTTATTTTAGTTAGAGTCGCTAATAAGCGAATCACAAACGAAAAAAGCGATGTTTACTGAGTAAACATCGCTTTTTTATCATTAATTTTGCCAATTTCTAAGTTTTAGATGTTAGCTTTAGAAGAAATAGTTATTCTTCATCTATTTCATAAGCGCTAAAATCGGTAACACCTTTTGCTTCGAGTAAACGCCTGACACTGGCAGGTAATTTCTCATTATTATCTTTTGCTAAATCCTCATCGTCAGGTAAGGGCTGGCCAGTAAAAGCATGTAAAAATGCTTCACATAACAATTCACTATTAGTAGCATGGCGAAGGTTATTTACTTGACGTCTAGTGCGTTCATCCGTCAATACTTTTAGCACACGCAAAGGAATCGAAACGGTAATTTTCTTTACTTGTTCGCTTTTCTTACCGTGTTCGGCATAGGGATTTATGTACTCTTCATTCCACTGAGCCATGGATATTCCTCTGTCTTGTTATAACTTATTCAAAATTCAATTAGGGTAGATTTTACCTGCTGAAAAAAACCAGTCAAGTAGAAGTTTAGATGTCTAAAATTACTTGACCCAATTAATCAAAGTGTTTAGAGTTATAGACGTCCAAACATCTAAACGTAAAGTTTACTATTTGTCGGTGCAATGACTGATAAAATAGGTAAAAAATTAGTGCGTTTGTGTGCTTACTTAATCAATTAATGGAGACAACTAAATGTCGATTGCTAAAACAAGTAATATCACTACTTCGGCAGTAAGAGCCGGTATTAATACTGATCAGCACCACGGCGCTGTCGTTGCTCCTATCCACTTATCTAGCACGTATTCATTAAAAGGCTTTAATGATAAGCGTCAATTTGATTACTCTCGCACCGGTAACCCAACCCGAGCGACTTTTGCTGAAACCATTGCAAAACTAGAGCAAGGCAGTGTTGGCATAGTTACCAGTACAGGCATGGCGGCAGTGCATTTAATTTGTCAGCTTTTATCAACTGATGACACCGTTGTTATTCCACATGATTGTTATGGTGGTAGTTTTAGATTATTTACCCATTTAGCTAAACGTGGTCAGTTCAAACTCATTGTTGTTGATCAAAATGATCAACAAGCATTGGCTAATGCTTTAGCCCACAAACCCAAATTAGTTTTACTTGAAAGCCCAAGCAATCCGTTATTACGTCTGGTCGATATTGAAGAAGTGACCAAAGCATGTCATGCAGCGGGTGCATTAGTGGCAGTTGATAACACTTTTTTATCGCCAGCACTGCAACAACCGTTAACCTTGGGCGCTGATATTGTTTTTCACTCAACCACTAAATATATTAATGGCCATAGTGATGTTGTTGGTGGTGTTTTAGTTACCAAAACTGCCGAGCTAGGAGAAAAACTTGCTTGGTGGGCAAACTGTATTGGTATTACCGGCAGTGCTTTTGATAGTTTCTTAGCATTACGCGGTTTAAAAACTTTACCAGTTCGAATAAAGCAACACCAAGAAAACGCCCTACAAGTTGCTGAGTTTTTAAAGAACCATGATGCTATTGATGCGGTATATTTCCCCGGCTTTCCTGATCATCCAGGTCATGATATTGCCAAAAAACAGCAATCTGGCTATGGCGCTATGTTAAGTTTTGAAGTTAAAGGTGGTGTTGAAGCGGTTAAAAAGCTATTCGAAAATCTCGAGTTGTTCACTTTAGCGCAATCATTAGGTGGCGTTGAAAGTTTAATTAGTCACCCATCAACCATGACCCATGCGGGTATGGAGATAGCCGATCAGTTAGCCGCGGGCATTACCCAGTCTTTAGTACGGATATCTGTCGGTATTGAGGATATTAATGATATACTGGCCGATTTAGCCCATGGTTTAGCGCAAAGCCAAAGGTAATTTATCACCCATTAACAAATAAACAATTGTGAAAATAAATTCGCAATTGAGTAGGCACAGAGATGACACCCGCAAGTATTACGAAAAATAACGTTAACGAAAAGAAAGCAGTGCTAAGCAAAGACATTGCTGAGCATGAATTTACCGCTGACTTTACCACGGAAAACAAACTAGCTAAGCATGCTATTCAAGTACACAAATTTGGTGGTAGTTCTTTAGCCACAGCCAAATGCATTAAACGTGTTGTTGAAATTATTCGTGAAAATTGTCAGTTAAACGATATTGTCGTGGTATCAGCTAATGGTAAAAATACCGATGGCTTATTTGCTATTTATTCTCTGGCCGAACAAGTAATCGCTACACCAGCTAAGCAAACTAGTGATCAGTTAAGCCAAGCTATCGCTGAGTTAGCTCAGCAGCAAGAACAGTTAATCACAGAATTATTAAATACCAACAACACCAAGCAATTATTACATCTGTTAAGTAAAGACATTGAGCAATTAACTCGCTGGTTAGCGGGCGATATTGTTCAACATCACAATGATATTTTAGCCTTGGGTGAAGTATGGTCAGCAAGATTGCTATCCGCTTTACTTAATGAGCAAGTTTGTCCAAGTAATAGTATTGATGCGCGTGATTTTCTTGTTATCGATAATGAACAAAGCTGTGCGGTAGACTCCGCAATAAGTGCTGCGCAATTAAGACAAAGGCGTCAGTTTGGTAAATTAGCGGTAATTACTGGTTATATCAGTAAAGATAGCCGTGGTAAGAGCTGTACCTTAGGGCGAAATGGCAGTGATTACTCGGCCACTATAATTGCGGCTTTAGTCGCTGCGGGTAATGTGACCTTATGGACAGATGTTGATGGTATTTATAGTGCCGATCCTCGTGTCGTACCTAATGCTAGGAAATTACATCGCTTACCTAATGGTGTCGCCAAAGAATTAGGCCGTTTAGGTAACCCGGTTTTACATGCTAAAACATTATTGCCACTGATTAATCCTTTAAGTGAACATCATACCCACTTACATGTAGCTAGTAGCTTTGATGCACAAGTCGTTGGTACTGAAATTGGTAAGTTTGGCCAAATAGCCAAACAAGAGTTATCAGTCACTTATTTGAATGATTTATTGTTGGTGCAATCCGTGAGTTTTATCGGCGAGGCTGCGGCTAAAGCCAAGGCAGAGTTTTCACCTATTTGTATAGATGATCAACAAGGCTTTATGGTCATCACGCAAGCACAACAAAAACCATTAAGTCAGTGGTTGGCAAGTCATGATGTTGATATCACTTTTAAGCCAGTGGCCATTATAGCCACTGTTGGCCATAAAGTAGCTGGACGTGGCGATATTAAAGCCCGTTTTAAACGTTCATTAAAAACAGCCAAACCATTAAATATAGTGGGCAGTGAGAATAACCATAGCGTGATTGCCATTTTACCAGAGCCTTGTTCGATTGAATTATTAAATACCGTTCATCACGACATGACCAAAGATGCTCGCCATATTGGCTTAGTCGTTGCTGGTATGGGTAACATAGGTGAACGATTTTTAGAATTATTACCCGCGCAACTTAATAAAGTCTATGCCTTAGAAAACTTACACCTAGTGGGATTACTCTCTTCGAAAAAAGCGTTAATTAATAATGATGGCATTGATGTCAACCAAGCAAGGTCATTGTTTGCCCAAGATGCACAAAGTTATGATGGAGAACAGCTTATTTCTTGGTTGAGTCATCATCCATACGATGAATTAATTGTGGTAGATATCACCCCTAGTGAAGATTTTAGCTTATTGTATGAACAACTTTTTGCTTTAGGTATTCATGTTATCGGCGCTAATAAATGGGCCGC
>JALJPA010000070.1 GCA_022969215.1 Colwellia sp.
TTGAACTCATTAATGCCAGTTACCCCCATGTAAAAGCTTATTTGACTGAGCATTATATGGCGTTAATTTCCGCATTGAACCCTACGGTGAAACATCCTGAAACTGGCTTACCGACCTCGGTAACGAAAGAAAATTTTGACCACATAGGTAAACCTTATTTAGACCAATTGATCCAATATGTTTTTTGTTACGACAACTTTACCGTACAGCGCTACGAGCAAG
Organism: Colwellia sp.; assembly: GCA_022969215.1. Lineage (GTDB taxonomy): Bacteria > Pseudomonadota > Gammaproteobacteria > Enterobacterales > Alteromonadaceae > Colwellia. The sequence goes on from JALJPA010000070.1 coordinate 223, forward strand.
GGGTTGGTGGTTATCATTACTGGCATTCAGAAATTTTTCCACAACTGCCACACAATAAGCCATTACACCGTGTATTAGCCTTTTTGTATTATTTAAACGATGTTGATGAAGGCGGCGAAACTGAATTTCATTATCAAGGAATAAAGGTAAAACCTAAAAAAGGCTCATTAGTTATTTTCCCTGCCGGTTTTACCCATACCCATAAAGGTCATATTCCTTTGTCTGATGAGAAATATGTGGTTACTTCTTGGTTAATGTATAACAAAGCTGAACAGCTCTATGGTAAAAAAAATTAGCTGTATTCATTTCAGCACATAAAAGCGGAACCCCGCTGAACTAATCAGAGCAAGCCAGTTGAATGACTGGCGTCTAACCTCTGCCTGCGTATATAATTAAGCAATAAAAATATTTCAATTTTGCAATTGTCTGCATAGTTATACCAAACAGTTTAATTCTCGCTAATTCATCAATATGTTAGTGCGATTGCTATCATTTCAAGGTGAATTTTGTGTCTGAGCATTTTAGTAAAAAACCCAATAAAGCCGGCGGTTTAGCTTCATTAACCTCGACCTTAAAACACATTATTCAAAGCCAACAACCGCAGACTAATGTCAAAAACTTATTAAGAGCAAATAAGGATAAAGGCTTTGATTGTCCCGGTTGTGCTTGGGGTGATGAAAAAGAAGGTTTACTGCAATTTTGTGAAAATGGCGCCAAAGCCATTGCTTGGGAGTCTACCAGTAAAAAAGTCGACGCCAAGTTTTTCGCCCTACATAGTGTCAGCCAGTTACAAAAACAAAGTGATTATTGGTTAGAATACCAAGGTAGGTTAACACAGCCGATGAAATACAATAAAGACACAGATCATTACCAGCCTATTGACTGGCAAGATGCCTATCAACTGATAGCCGATAAACTCAACAGTTTAGATTCGCCCAATGAAGCAGAGTTTTATACTTCCGGTCGCGCCAGCAATGAAGCCTCTTTCCTCTATCAATTATTTGGCCGACTTTTTGGTACCAATAATTTCCCTGACTGCTCAAATATGTGTCACGAAGCCAGTGGTGTGGCGTTAAATGAAGCCATTGGCATAGGCAAAGGTACAGTAATATTAGACGACTTTAATCACGCCGATGCGATATTTGTTTTTGGCCAAAATCCCGGTACCAACCATCCTAGGATGATGAATGCCTTGCGTAAGGCCGCACGCGGCGGCTGCAAAATAGTGAGCTTTAACAATTTAAAAGAAGTGGCACTGGAACGTTTTGCTAGCCCGCAAGACCCGATAGAATTATTGACATCTAAAGCAACGACTATCAGTCATGCTTATTTCACCCCAAAACTCGGCGGTGATATGGCGGCTGTTCGCGGCATGGTTAAAATTATTCTCGCCCGTAACGCCACGCACAAAGCCAACAACGAGCCAGCCATAATCGATAATGATTTCATTACCGAGCACTGCCAAGATTTTGAGCAATATCAGCAAGTAGTTAACGAGACCTCTTGGCAACAAATTGAACAACAATCAGGGCTATCATTTGAGCAGTTGTCGCAAGCTGCTGAGGTGTTTTTGAACGCAGATAAGGTCATTTGTACCTGGGCAATGGGCATCACTCAACACAAACATTCTGTCGCTACCATTCAAGAGATTGTTAACTTACAATTGTTGTCTGGAAATATTGGCAAACAAGGCGCCGGCTTGTGTCCTGTTCGTGGTCATTCCAATGTGCAAGGTAATCGCACTATGGGCATCAATGAAAAACCAACCGCTGCATTTATCGAGCAACTTTCTCAAGCCGTTAATACGCCATTACCGAAAGAAAAAGGTCATAACGTTTATTATGCGTTAACGGCTTTACTAAAGAAAACCAGTAAGGTATTGATTTGTTTAGGTGGAAACATCGCCCAAGCCGCACCCGATACCAAGCAAACCCATCGAGCGTTAAAGAATACCGAGTTGAATGTGCAAATAAGCACTAAGCTCAACCGTAGCCATTTATGTATAGGTCAAGACGCACTGATCCTGCCCTGTTTAGGCCGTACCGAAATAGATAACCAAGCCACGGGAGAGCAGTTTATTACCGTGGAAGATACTTTTAGCATGGTGCATGCATCACAAGGTAACGTTGTGCCCCTAGCAAAGACAATGCACTCTGAAACTGCCATTGTCGCCGATATCGCTGAGGCAACCCTCGCTAAGAGTAAGACTAACGCCAATACCAACATTAACTGGCAACAGCTAAAAGGAAATTACGACTTAATTCGTGACTTGATCGAACAAGCCATTCCAGGATTTACCGATTTTAATCTACAGCTTGAACAACCAGGTGGCTTTTATCTTGGTAACAGTGCTGCACAATTAAAATGGCACAATGTGCAAGAAAAAGCTTTGTTTTCTGCTAATTGTCTACCAACAAGTATTATCAATATCTCAAAAGACAAATTAGACGAGCTGCAAAATAACAAACAGCCACTTTATACTTTGCAATCACTTCGTTCACACGATCAATACAATACCACCATCTATGGCATGGACGATCGATATCGTGGTGTCAGTAACGCGAGAAATGTATTATTTATCAATAAAAAAGATGCTTTAAAACAGGGTTTTAAAAATAACGATTATGTCGACATTACCTCTATTTGGTCTGATAACCAAAACAGAACGGTAACTAACTTCATATTATGCTTTTACGACATTCCAAGAAGTAATCTCGCCGCTTATTACCCAGAAACCAATCCGCTAGTACCACTAGATAGTTTTGGTGATCGCTCTTATACACCAACATCAAAATCGGTCGCGGTGATCATCAACAAAGCTACCAATCCACCTCTGATTTAACGGTGGTTATTGCTTAAGCGCCAGTCACCATGATAGACATTAAAGCCACGTTCACTAACAAAGCCAATTAGGGTCAAATCAAATTGCTTGGCTGCTTGTATGGCAAGGTCTGACGGTGCGCCAACACCGACTAAAACATGAATACCAGCCATAATGGTTTTTTGTACTATTTCAAAACTTATGCGGCCACTAACAAGTAATAATCGTAATGGTACTGATAGCGATAAGGCATCACAGTTAACCTGCGCTAACTTATCTTTAGCTGTACTAGATATGGATGTAGATGTTAATAAGGCGCCGATAACTTTATCGACCGCGTTATGACGACCGATATCTTCATAGATATGCTGTAAAGTTAATTGCTTATTTAACTGTTGCTCAAACTCTCGTTCAATCTTATTTTTAAATGCTAGCTCAACTTTTAACATAAATAAGGCGGCGCCATGTACGCCACCCGTTTTATCGAATAGAGCTTGTTCACTACGCATTTTACTGGACAATAAAAGTAATGATTGGGCCGCTAAGGCATGTTTATGTTCAGTAACAACTAAATTTATCGCTGTTTTTAACTGCAGTGTTTTTAATGAAGTGCTACCACACAGTCCGCAGCTCGAGTAGCTAATAATATATCGCTCTAATGATGATAAATTTGGGGTAAAGCCAGTAATAAACTGTACCAACCACTCATTTTGCCAACCTTCTCCAGTAACATCTTCTGAGGCTAACTTTGTTGATTCAATATCACAAAGCTGCTTTATCACTCCTTCACTATGTAATAGCCCAGTGATTAATAACTTATCGTGTCCTGGCGTACGCATAGTAATAGTGAATACATTATTTTTCACTATGCCTTTTTCGATCCAAGATAAAGTGATCTGTAAAGGTTGTTCAACAATAACCACATCGGTTGTTGGTTTTCGTATTAACTTGCCCTGATTTGCTTCTGCAGCTTCAGATGAAAAGACATAGCTCACCTTATTGATTTTTTTTGTCGAATATTCAGGGTTTTCAGTCTTTTTCATATGAATTTTATTACTGTTTTAATTGTGCTTTATTAATGAAAGTTTACCGCCTAATGGTAAAACTTCAAAGCTTCGGTTCATTGTTTAACGACGAAGAATCTAAATAGTGTATAGCTTTTAATGCATAACAATTTATTAAGACTAAATTAGCGTTATTCTATTGATGTTATCCTTGGGGCCGTTGATGTGAGAGATTATTGATGCAAGGAGTATATTGTCCTTAATAGCGAAGTATAGAAGGTCTACTTTATATAAATAGTTAATAATTCCATAGGTCATGGTCACAAGTCATCGGCTGTAGTTACTTATGACGATAAAATTGAACTATAAACTTAATTAAAAATTTAATTGAAAAGCGAAGTAGATGTTTGTTTTTTCGCTATAATTAGCCCACTTATTGTCACACTTACTCCCAAGGTAAAGTGTGCAGATGATAACTAAGGATATTATGGATAAGGTCAATGTGCTCATTGTTGGCGCTGGTGTTATTGGTTTAGCCATTGCTGCAAAACTCAGTCAACAATTGAATGATGTGTTAGTTATTGATAAAAACGCTAGCTTTGGTGAGGAAACCAGTAGCCGTAACAGTGAAGTTATTCATGCAGGTATTTACTATCCGAAAAATAGCCTAAAAGCTAAATTCTGTGTAAAAGGTAAAGCCATGCTTTATCAATATTGCCAAGAGCGTCATATCCCAGTAGATAAAATTGGTAAGTTATTGGTTGCCCAAGGTGCAGAAGAAGAAAACTATCTCAAACAAACACTGATCAGCGCTCGAAATAATGGTGTTGATGATCTGACTTGGCTTACTCAAGCCGAGTTACAAGAACTAGAGCCTGAATTACTTGCTAGCGCTGCGCTGTGCTCACCTTCAACAGGTATAATCGACAGCCATGCTTATATGCAAAGCTTATTAGCCCAAGCTGAACAAAATAACGCCATGTTCGTTGCCAAAACTAAACTGGTCAGTGCGGTACCAAAAAAAGAAGGTTTTGAGGTTAGCTTAGATAGCCAAGGTGAGTTGCTATCAATACGCTGTAATTATTTAATTAATTGCGCCGGCTTACACAGCGAATCATTAGCCCATACTATCGAGGGCTTAGATAAAGCATTTATTCCCAAGTTACATTGGTGTCGTGGCCATTATTTTTCTTATCAAGGTCAGAGCCCGTTCAAACAGTTAATTTATCCTATTCCTCGGGATAATGGCTTAGGTATTCATGCTTCGTTAGATATGGGCGGACAATTAAAATTTGGCCCTGATACCCAGTATATTGAACATTTAGATTACGATTTCCCTGAGCAGCTAAAAACAAAATTTCTTGAGCAGGTATCGCAATATTTTCCTAATATCGATGCTAATAAATTACAACCGGCTTACGCTGGCATTCGGCCAAAACTTCAGGGAAAAGATGACAGTTTTAAAGATTTCGTCATTCAAACAAGTGCTGTACACCAGCTCAAAGGTTTGATCAACTTATTTGGTATTGACTCCCCTGGGCTAACGTCTAGTTTAGCTATCGCGGATTATATTGCTGAGCAGCTAAAAGTTGCTTCATAGCAATTGAACTAAGTTATTGAACTTAATTATTGAACTTAATTATTGAAAGCCTAGTCCGATTGGAATTATTGCTAATGCTGTATTACTTTTAAAGGAGCTGCTGCGTTTAAGTGCTATGCACTTAAACGGATAACTTTACAATAATTTATCCGTTTAATTAAACCCCTTGAATGCGCTCACCGACTTTAAAGGAAGCTTGGTCTATGCAAACAGTAAAGGATGCTCAGGGAAGTAGTGAACTGTATGCCGCTATTTCACTCGTTTTAGTAACGTTAATCCTCTTAGCTTTGTTATTTTTCAACATATTAGAAAAACATAAAACAATCAATTTAAATTCAGCATCTATTAACGCGGTTGATGATCGTACCGTATTGGGCAGTTCAATTGCCAATGCGGTTAAAACCAATCAAGGTATTGAATTTTCGTGTCAAATAACCAAGTCTCATCTTGCACAACCTTTTTGTCAGCTAGTCATTGATGTACAGGATTTAAGCAAAAAATCGCCCTTCACTGGTTTAGACTTATCCGATTACCAGCAAATTGGTTTGTGGATAAAACATAATCATCCATCACAACCCGGTACCCGTATTGAATTACGCAATTTTAATGCTGATTACTCGGTTATCGAAGATGAAAAAAGCCTAAAACATAACAGTTTAGAATATTTAGAAGCTTATGTTACTAACCCAATTTGGTTAAAACTAAACGACTTCTCAATCCCTCAATGGTGGAGTAACAGCCATAATTTAACCTTATCTCATGGCGGTACCGACTTTAGCAATGTTTATAGCATTGCCATAGCACCCAGTATTCAAGTACAAGCAGGAAGTTATAAATTAACCATTGAGCGCATTGAACTTAAAGGCAAGTATGTTGGCACAACAACACTGTTCTCGATATTAATAGCACTGTGGAGCTTTGCGCTAGGTTATCTAATCCATCGCGCTAATAGCCCAAAAAAGCAGGCAAGCACTATTTCAACTCAGCCGACACAGGCGATAGCATTTGGCGCTATGAGTTGCTCATTAACCGGCGCACTGAACCGTATCGGTTTAAGGAAATGTTTTGATCAACTTACACCAACGGATTTACAAAATTTAAGCATTATATTTCTCAATATAGATAATTTCCAAGATCTTGCGCCTAGATACGGGCAAGCAATGGCGGATAAAATTTTACAGCAGTTTGTCGGTGAAATTAATATCACTTGTCGTTCTAGTGATACGCTAGTTCGCTGGAACACTGAAGAGTTTTTATTGGCTTGCCCTGACACAACACTTGCACAAGCGGTAGCAGTAGCGGATAAAATTAGAGCGAGTATTGTCGACTCAGCTTGGCCAAAGGGAATCCAACTATCTTGTAGTACAGGTGTGGCGCAAATGCATGATGAAGATCTAAATCATTTTGTTGCCCGTGCTAATAAAGCACTTTATAAAGCAAAAAATACCGGTAGTAATAGAACGGCTGCCGCCTAGCTTAGCTAGGTCAGGAGTTACTTTGTCCTAGGTTGCTTCACTGCACTGGTCTAATAGATACAAAACCGATTGATAAGAAATACCTGAGTGCTCGGTCAGCCCTATTTCACAGGTACGTGAATTACTCAAACCTCGTTGACAACCTGGTGGAATTTGAGCCTTTAACGGCGCCAGAGCACTTTTATTTAGTTCCGGTAAATAAAAACCTTTATCTCCGGCGAAACCACAGCAAGTGATATTTTCCGGCTCAACAATATTGTCACTACAGAGCTTAGCAATTTGCTTTAAATAACGGCCTTTATCCATTTTTTCACTGCTGCAAGTATTGTGTAGCATAAAGCTCTCCTCACTTTTATTAACCTGCAATTTATCCACTACATACTTGGCGATAAACTCTGTCGATTCAAATATTGCCAATGTGGGGACTGATTTATCTGAATATTCATCTTGGTTCAAAGTCAGTGCACAGGGACTAGCATCAGTGATTACTGGCCACTTTCCTTGCTCTGAAGCGACTAATATTCGATCTAAAAATTGCTGTCTTTTTTCTTGGCCAATCTTGGTAAAGCCTTTTGATTGCCATGGCATGCCACAGCATAGTTCCTTACTACCATTGGGGATAATTACCGATATGTTGGCTTTTTTACAAAGTGACAGCACTACTTCAGCTAAGCTGCGTTTATCTTCTGCTTTATCATCACAGCCGAAAATACGGTTAGCGCATGAAGAGACATAGACAACTTTACTGATTGTACTTGTTGATTTATTATACGTTTCATAATCAGTTTCGTTATTCGTTTTATTATTACTTTTACTATTATTTACAATGAGATAACTTTGATCCCCCCGCTCACCTTCAGCGCTAGCTTTGGCTCCTGCAGGCCAAGCTTCAGTCCATAAAGGTATGGCATTATGACTCAGGCCATTAAAAACCTTAAAGGTATTTTTAGTGACTTTACTACCAACAATATGATGCATTCCTGCCACTGTATTCAAGCCTAACTTAGCAACACTCGACACCGTGGAAAAATTATTAGCGAGCAGGTTAGCTGAGAGCAGCTTCAGTTTACTGCTAGTATTTTTCTTTGATCTTAACGACTTGATAAACATGCCGGTATCAATTCCTACTGGGCACTCTTGACCACATAGGCCAGTGGCCGCACAACTATCAATAGCAAAGAATTGATAATCTTTTTCTAATTCCGTTAACTGTGCTTGTAGTGCTATTTTCACTTTGCCTTGTGCACTGGTTAATTGCTGGCTTAACAAGGTTTTTTGTCGCCATAGCGCAATGCGTTGTCTAGGCGTAATGGTAAAATCTTTAGATGGGCACACAGACTCACAGAAACCACACTCAATACAAGTATCAATGATGTCATCAGCAGCAGTCATCGTTTTTAAGTGCCGTACATGCGCCTGCTTATCGTCATTAATGATAACGCCTGGGTTAAGTATATTTTTAGGATCAAACAAGACTTTTAATTGTTTCATCACTTGATATAAATCCCCGCCCCACTCCATTTCAACGAATGGTGCCATATTTCGACCAGTACCATGCTCAGCCTTAAGGGAGCCTTGATAATCAATGGCAACCATTTTAGCGACCCTGGTCATAAATTCATCATAGCGGTTGACTTCATCATCACTTTCAAATGATTGGGTAAAAACAAAGTGTAAATTTCCCGCTAAAGCATGACCAAAAATAATCGCTTCATCATAACCATATTGCTTAAATAGTTGTTGTAAATCGTCAACTCCTTCTGCAAGTCTTGCTAGCGGCAAGGCAATATCTTCAATAATGACCGTTGTTCCCTTTGGCCGGACTGAGCCTACGGCAGGAAACATGCCCTTACGTATTTTCCATAAAGCCTCGATTTCGTCTTTATCAATAGTGAAGGCTTTTTTTCCTTGAATAGACTGTGCCACAATTTTGATATGCGCCAATAATTGCTGTTCATTAAACTGTAGTTTTTCAGCTGTATCGGCACTCAATTCAATTAACAGTGCCACACTTTCTTCGTTTAGCGGTCTATCTATGCTTACTATGGATGAAAGTTGCGCTTGCACACTATTTAATGCTCTTGAGTCCATAATTTCTACGGCATCTACCTGCTCTTGTGCTAAGGAAGACACCAAATCACAGGCAATTGCCATATTATCAAAAATGTAGAGCCCTGTAGATTTATGAGGTAATACCACTACCGTGTGATAAGTAATATTATTGATAAAAGCTAATGTGCCTTCCGAGCCAATCATTAAATGACTGATAATATCGATAACATCGCTGTAATCAACCAGCGCGTTTAAGCCATAACCTGTGGTGTTTTTTAAGCGGTATTTATGTTTAATTTTAGTGACTAAGGCTTTATCAGCATTAACGTAATCAACAATTTCCAGCAAGCGCTTAGTCAAAACGTTGTTTTGGCTAAGAAAATTTTCCCTTGATTGACTATCAGCAGTATTTAACTTGCTGCCATCAGCAAAAATCAAATCTATATCCGCTAGAGTGTGATAACTATTGTCTTTTACCCCGCAACACATGCCGGAAGAATTGTTAGCGGCTATGCCACCAATTTTGCAACTATTGATAGACGCAGGATCTGGCCCTATTTTTCGTGAATAAGCACTAAGCGCTTTATTTGCTTGCGCGCCAATAACACCTGGCTGTAGGGAAATTTTTTCACCTTGGTCTAAGATCTTTATGCCTTGCCAGTGACTAGATAAAATAATCAGTACTGAATCAGTAATGGCTTGACCTGATAAGCTAGTGCCAGCTGCGCGAAAAGTAATTGGCACTTGATACTTCTCTGCCAACTTTATTACTTGGCATACATGTATTTCGTTATCCAGCTTCAAGACAACTTTAGGTAATAAGCGATAAAAACTGGCATCGGTGCCATAAGCAAAGCGTTGTAAGTAGCGCTCGATTATATTTTCTTTTGGCAGGACTTGAGTAACGGCCTGACTAAATGCTGTAAATGTATTTTCCTGTGCGTTTACCTGCGCAGATTGCTTAGCACTCGTCATTAAAATTACCTTTAGAAAACCATAGTCCCATAAAAAAATTCATCTTTAGTTGCTATCCGGGTAAAGCAAATAAGGCCGACGCTTTTCTTTAAAGCCATCTATATCAGCCTGCCAGCCTTGTTTAATTTGTTGTGCACTTTGTCCTGAGATAATCGCTTTTCTTAATTTATCTGTGCCTGACAATTTATCCATAAATTTTGGACTATTAAAAAAAGTAAGATCTTGCTGTGCAAATGCTTGGTACCAGTGTATTAAATAAGCTAAATCTAAGCCATGACTGACAACTTGACGAAGGTCTTCTCCGCGTAATTGCTTATTCATTAACTTAGGTTTACTGGCAGCGCCAGGCGTTGACACTGGGGTAAAGGTAAAACTGCCAATATTAATATTGTCATGACCGATCACCTGAAAGGGAAATGGTGTGCCCCGACCTATACTTACGGGTGTTGCTTCAAAAAAGGCTAATGAGGGATATAAAGCGATGGCATGGTCATTCGGTAAATTAGGACTTGGCTTTACCGGTAAGCTATAGGCAAAATCTCTTTGGTAATTTTGAACCTTAAAAACAGTAAGAGCCAATTGCTTTTTACTGGTAAGCCAGCCTTCCCCTTTAATCATTTGCGCTAACTCAGCTACCGTCAACCCGTGTAATAAAGGTATCGGATGCATACCAACAAAGGAACTAAATTGTGCTTCCAATACCGGGCCATCAATATAACCACCATTTGGATTAGGCCGGTCTAAGACGATAAACTCGACATCCGCATCAGCCGCCGCTTCCATCATATAATGCATAGTACTGATATAAGTATAGAAACGAACCCCTACGTCTTGAATATCAAAAACAATAACATCAATTTCTTTCATGGTTGCTAACGAGGGTTTACGGTGTTTACCATACAGTGAAACCAAAGGAATACCGGTTTTACTGTCAATGCTTGAAGTAAACTTCTCACCAGCATCTCGATTGCCACGAAAGCCATGTTCAGGGGCAAATATCATCTCAATATCGATGTTTTCTTTTAACAAAACATCCACTAAATGTTCATCAAAAACTTTCGAGGTTTGATTAACGACCAAGGCGACTCGTTTTCCTTTCAGTGTTGGCAGGTACTGGGCAACTTGCTCTGCACCAACGATGATATTGGGCTCTGCTTTAGCATTCGCAGATAAACTAAAGCCACAGAGATAGCAGTAAAATAACAACGTTAGCATTTTGATAAACACAGTAAGCTTCATTTACACACCATCAACAACCTTGTTGCTCAACTGCTTTACGCAAAAAGCCTTTATTAGTCAATAAGGCCGCCTCAGCTTGGTTAACATCTAAGCCGGTTAACACCATTAAACTGGCAAGCTTGGTTTGATTATCCGCTTGGGCAAGTGCTTGCTCTGCGGTGTTGAAATCACATTCTGTTGCTTGCATAACAATGCGGACGGCGCGAGCATATAGCTTTTCGTTACTGGCATTGACATCAATCATTAGGTTTTTATAGCTTTTTCCACTACGGATCATACTGGCGGTGCTGAGCATATTTAAAATGAGTTTTTGTGCGGTACCTGATTTCATCCGAGTTGAGCCGGTTAAAACTTCAGCGCCCACTACCGCGCATATATCAACATCACTATGTTGCGCATAAATAGGGTTAGCACTACAACTGATACCGATAACTTTTGCGCCTTGCTCTTTGGCGTATGCCATTGCGGATAATACATAAGGCGTTCGGCCACTGGCCGCTATACCCACCAGAACATCTTTACTCGATAAGTTAATCGCTTGCAAATCATCAATTGCCAGTTGCTTATTATCTTCCGCACCTTCAACGGCTTTATACATAGCGCCAGCACCGCCAGCAAGAATACCGATAACTTGTCCACTGGAAACACTAAATGTCGGTGGACATTCAACCGAATCGAGTACGCCTAATCGGCCACTGGTACCCGCGCCGATATAAATCAGTCGGCCGCCACTCGCAAAAGCATCGACAATAAGGTCAACCCCTTGCGCTATTTCAGCTAACAATTGCCCGACAATAACAGCAACTTTTTTATCTTCTGTATTTATTTTTTTGAGTACACCTAATGAATCAAGTAAATCAATATCTAAAGTATCGGGGTTTTGCCCTTCTGTGCTGATGTTTTTAAGCGCATCAACTAAGTCTGCTTGCCTGCTCATGAAATTATCTCGTTATAGTTGTCTAGTCTTTTTTATACAAAATTCGTTAACTAATCATAAAATTACAATTAAGCTAAGGTGCACTATAGTTCTCATGGTACACTGATAACTAATAATAAATAGTGAAATTAACGACATTTCCCCTAGTCGAACTAATTTTATTTTCGCCACTTTCATCTGTTAATCAGCAACAATATTACATGAGCTATACCTCCAGACTTACTCAAGCAGTTATCGACTTAGATGCCCTGATTAAAAACTATCAATATATTGATAGTCTCGCCAGTAAAAGCAATACCATTGCCGTGATTAAAGCCGATGCCTACGGGCATGATGCCAATAAAGTAGGTCACGCTTTAAGCTCGAAAGTTAATACCTTTGCCGTTGGTTTTATTGATGAGGCTCTAGCCCTACGCAGTGCTGGAATTACTAACACTGTACTTATTCTTGAAGGGCCTTTTAAAGAAAGTGACTTTGACTTAGCGCGAAAAAATAATTTTACCTTAATGCTGCACAGTGATTATCAAATACAGTGGCTGAAGTCTATTAAACCTGAATTTTCTGGTGATATTTGGTTAAAAGTTGATACCGGCATGAATCGCTTAGGTTTTCACCTTGAGCAAGTCGACCACATAATGGCGCAACTCTCAACCAAACAACGAAAAGATTTGGTACTCTGCTCTCATTTTTCCACAGCTGAGCAAATTGACAGTGTAAAACCGGTCGAGCAACTGGCAAAATTAAAGCTATTAGTATTAAAATATCATTGTAAATTTAGCATGGCTAACTCTGCGGGTATTTTAAATTGGCCAGCAAGTCATGGCGATCATACTCGCTTAGGCTTGGCACTTTACGGTGTATCTCCTATTGGTGAAACACCATTAAGCCAGCCGCTCATTCCTGTGATGACCTTACAAGCCAATATTATTGCGATACATACAGTAAAAGTTGGTGAAACCGTCGGTTATGGCGATACTTGGCAAGCAGTGCGAGAAACAATTATTGCCACCGTTGCCATTGGTTATGCCGATGGCTACCCACGCAATGCCAAATCGGGCACGCCGGTATTCCTTAAGGGTCACGTTGCGCCGCTGGTTGGTCGTGTATCAATGGATATGATCACTGTAGATATCACCGACCTAGAAAATATTGTCATCGGTGATAGTGTGGAGTTGTGGGGTAAAAATATAAGTATTGATACCGTTGCTCAATACAGCGATACCATAAATTATGAGTTGTTAACTCGCGTATCAAAGCGAGTACCAAAAGTCATTGCTGGTTAACTTAATTAAACCTGCTTCAACTTAATTGCTTAAATTTACTTTAATAGTGAGGTTAAGACTCGGCTTAAAGTGAATATCACTATCTATACCTAAACAAACGCTAAATTATTCAATACCGATATATTTGTGCATCTGTACCGATAAACGCCAGTTATTAGCGATACAAGTTTCAATGGCTAATTCAGTCGCTCGCTGCTTTTGACTAATAGGCTGTAAGTAAATAGCAGTATCTTTTACCTGATGCAGCGCCAATAAAGCTTTTAAGTCATCGACATGTTGCTCTGTAGCAATGGGATGCTTGATTTCATTCGCTCGTGCCATAGCACTGGCTAAAACTTCATAACCACCGCGCATATTAACCTTAGGCGAAACTGTTACCCAACACTTTGCTGTGGTAATAATCTCAAAAGTTCCCGAGGTTTCAATTTGTGTACTGTAGCCTTGTTGTTCAAGTAATTCACAAAGTGGTGTTAAATCAACCATGCAAGGCTCACCACCTGTGATAACAATGTGTTTTGCTCGAAACTGTTTTTCTTGAAATAATGTTAAAATATCAGCGGCACTAAAGTTCGACCATTGAGAAGTTTCCGATTTTTTAGCTAACATAGTCTCCTGACTGACTTCATCATCAAGTTCAATCTCCCAAGTATGCTTAGTATCACACCACGAGCATCCGACAGGACACCCCTGCAGTCTAATGAAAATTGACGGTTGCCCGGTAAAAGATCCCTCTCCTTGAAGCGTTTCAAAAAGCTCATTAATTTTATAATTCATGGGTATTGTGGTTTTCTCTTCTGCATTGTGGTGTGTTTTATTGGCTGCGGTGTTCAATTTATGCTTTAGCCTATTGTTTATTTCAAGTAAAATAATAGGTCATATTTATTATACCTTAGATCAATTAAGAGAGCTTTCAAATGGCTGAAAAAGTTGTTGTTATTTATTCTGGTGGCATGGATTCCTTTACTGTATTAAACCGTGCAAAAACAGATGGCAAAGAAGTATTTGCTTTATCTTTTGACTATGGTCAGCGTCATGTAAAGGAGTTAGAGTGCGCTAGTACTGTCTGTAATAAACTCGGAGTCAATCATAAAGTAGTTGATATATCAGCGATTAACCAATTACTTGCTGGCTCGTCTCTGACCGATGATATCGATATTCCCGAAGGTCACTATGAAGATGAATCGATGAAATCAACCGTAGTGCCCAATCGTAATATGGTGTTAATTTCTTTAGCTGTTGCTTATGCGGTATCTGTAGGCGCAAGCCGAGTTTATTATGGCGCACACTCAGGCGACCACGCAATTTATCCGGATTGTCGACCTGAATTTGTTGAGAAGATGAATGATGTTTGTAAAATAGCTAATTATCAAAGTGTCGAAATTTTTAGTCCTTATTTAACGGTAAACAAATCAGCCATTCTTACCGATGGAATTTCAATGGGTCTAGATTACAGTGATACTTGGACGTGTTATAACGGGCGAGATAAGGCCTGTGGGAAATGTAGTGCCTGCGACGAGCGTTTAGAAGCTTTCGCTGATAATAATGTTACCGACCCTATCGCTTACGAATAAAGCTCTCGGGTAATTATCAATTAAGGCATCTAAAAAAGCGAAGCTATGACTCAATCAATGTTAGATACAAGTGTGACAAAAAATGCGTTAGGACAATCTTATCGAGCTAAAGCGTATAAGTTACTCGAAAGCCAATCAAATCTAAGTATTGCGGCGAAAAGTATTAATTTTTTCTTGATTGTACTTATCATGACTAACGTTATTGCCACTATCTTTGAGTCCGAGTCATATTACCATGAGCAATATTTGTTTGAGTTCGCTTTATTCGAATTTATCTCGTTATCGATATTTTGCGCCGAATATTTAATACGAGTATGGTGCTGCGTTGAAGCAGAAGAATATAGCCAATTATCGCATAGTAAAGCCCGTTTAAAGTATGTTTTTACCCCTATTGCCCTGATCGATCTTATTGCGATTCTACCTTTTATAATCGCGATATTCTTTAGCATTGATTTACGTTCACTACGTTTAATTAGGGTGTTACGTTTATTAAAGCTAACGCATTATTTTAAAGGCTTTAATATTTTCATTGCCGTTATTGCTAAAGAATTCCAAAGTATTACCGCTGCCATTATGGTGATGGTATTCCTTATTATCATTGCCGCCAGTTTAATGCATACCATTGAGGGACATGCTCAACCTGAAACGTTTGGCAGCATTTTACGTGCTCTTTGGTGGTCTGTGGTCACTATGACTACCGTGGGTTATGGCGATGTAGTACCTATTACTGTCATTGGTAAAGTGATTGCCACCGTTATCATGCTGATTGGTGTTGGACTCGTTGCTCTACCAGCAGGCATGTTAGCGGCAAGATTTGGCGAAGAGCTTAGAGAGCGCAAGGAAAACCTTGATAGTAAGATAAAAGTGGCTTTAACCGATGGCTATATTGACCAAAAAGAGTATCAAGACTTAGCAAGCTTGGCTGATAAACTCGAAATCGATCAAGAGGACTTTAAACGTAGTATTGAGCTCTTAAAGCAGGGTAATCACCACGCCAAGTGCCCTCATTGTGGGAAATAAGCAATCAAATTGTCAATTCTTCATTCTCCATCAATAATTAACATAATGGTTTTTAATAACTTATCCGTCTATAGATTATTATCTTCCATTGATTTGCTTTTAAGACAAAAAATTTATAACCGCTAGGATGCTTTAGCCCTAGACTTATAGGGTATTCAATGAAAATTTGAGGTTGTCTTATGAGTTCTATTTGGAAGTACCAAGCACGGCGTTTAAAGCAAATGATTGATGCAAATAATGAAACTCAAGCCCATCTTTACATGGAGCGGTTATTATTATTTCCTATCGATATTCAAGATAAAATAATAGAAGATATTAGTCACCTTCCCCACTGCAATAGTGATGCTGTTGCTACTATCCTTGGCCATTATTCAATATTTGAACTAAAGTAGCTGATATGGCTACTTTAGCTGCATTGTGGAATATGGTAATTAAAAACCATTAACTTGATAATTGCTGTATTCGCAGTTTAGCAATTTTGTCACGTACCGCGGCAGCTTGTTCAAACTCTAAATTTTGTGCATGATTTTGCATTATTTTTTCAAGCCCCACTATTTTAGTATCTATTTGCGCTGTACTTAGTAGGGGCTCTTCTGCTTGCTGGCTAATATGATAATTTGCATTAGCTTCTGCTACCTTATCGAGTGACTTGGCATCGCTATAACTGCCAACATCCATAACATCGGTGATAGTACTAGTAACACCTTTCGGGGTAATGTTGTTATCTAAATTATATTGATGCTGCTTATCTCTGCGTCGATCGGTTTCATCAATAGCCCTCTGCATTGATCCCGTTACTCTACCCGCATATAAAATTGCTCGACCATTGATATTACGTGCTGCGCGGCCAATAGTTTGAATCAAAGAACGTTCAGAGCGTAAAAATCCTTCTTTATCAGCATCTAGAATCGCTACTAAAGAGACTTCCGGCATATCTAAGCCTTCACGAAGTAAATTGATGCCAACTAATACATCAAACTTACCCAACCTAAAATCTCGTATAATCTCAACCCGTTCAACGGTATCAACATCTGAGTGTAAATAACGAGTTTTAATGCCGTGCTCATCCAGATAATCAGTTAAATCTTCGGCCATACGTTTAGTTAACGTTGTTGCTAATACTCTTTCATTTAAAGGTAAACGTTTATGTATCTCTGATAACAAGTCATCTACTTGTGTCTCAACAGGTCTAACTTCAATTTGGGGATCAAGTAAACCTGTCGGTCTAACCACTTGCTCGGCAATATCACCAGCAGACTTTTCTAATTCATAGTTACTTGGCGTGGCAGAGACATAAATAGTTTGTGGAGAAAGGGCTTCAAATTCATCAAACTTCATTGGTCGGTTATCTAAGGCCGAGGGGAGGCGAAAGCCATATTCCACTAGGTTTTCTTTACGGGATCGATCACCTTTATACATGGCGCCAATTTGCGGCACGGTAACATGTGATTCATCAATGATAAGTAAACCATCATCAGGTAAGTAGTCGAATAATGTTGGTGGTGCATCACCTTGCTCTCTACCAGATAAATAGCGAGAATAGTTCTCTATACCTGAGCAATAGCCAAGCTCTGTCATCATTTCAATATCAAATTGGGTTCGTTGAGTAAGACGTTGCTCTTCGACTAACTTATTATTGTCTTTGAGCTGCTGTGATCTGTGTTTAAGCTCAACTTTAATTTTCTCAACGGCCGCGACAATTTTTTCTCTAGGTGTCGCATAGTGGGTTTTAGGGTAGACAGTAACACGAGCCAGAGTTCTTTCAACTTGACCCGTTAGTGGATCAAATTGACTGATGCGCTCTATTTCTTCATCAAATAACTCAATGCGTAATGCTAAACGGTCTGACTCAGCAGGAAAAATATCAATCACATCACCGCGCACTCTATAAGTTGCCCGCGCAAAAGCGACATCATTACGCTTATATTGCAGCTCGGCAAGACGGCGTAAAATGTCACGCTGATTAATAATGTCACCTTGGCTAATATGTAACATCATCTTTAAATAAGAGTCAGGATCACCCAAGCCATATATTGCAGACACAGAAGCAATAATAATCACGTCACGACGCTCTAATAAAGCCTTAGTTGCCGATAAACGCATTTGCTCAATATGTTCATTTACCGAGGCGTCTTTTTCAATAAAAGTATCCGTAGTTGGTACATACGCTTCAGGTTGGTAATAGTCATAATAAGAAACAAAATACTCAACAGCATTATTAGGGAAAAACTCTTTCATCTCACCATAGAGTTGTGCAGCCAAGGTTTTATTCGGTGCTAAAATCATGGTGGGCCGATTAAGTTTTTCCATCACATTAGCAATGGTAAAGGTTTTACCTGAGCCGGTAACCCCTAACAGGGTTTGATGGGCTAAGCCCGATTCAATACCTTCTAAAAGTTGTTTTATTGCTCTTGGTTGATCACCACTGGGGGTATAATTTGAGCAAAGGGTTAGATTTCTCATACCACTTGCTCCTTAGACTCAGGCTCAACTTGAGTGAATTGTTTATTAAATAGTCGATACGAAATCATAGCCATTAATATATTACCTAATAAAGCGCCAGCAAAAAGGCCTGCTAAGCCATAAATTAAGCTACCTAAATAAGCTAATGGTAAATAACAAACAAATAGTCGTACCACACTCAATCCTAAAGCAATCATAGGTTTATGCAGTGCATTGAAAGATGAATTAGTTAAGATGATAATGCCTTGCAAGCCATATCCCAATGGCAGTATCCAAATGAAGAGTTTAATTAAGTCCGCGACTTCAGCCTCTTTGGCAAAAATACTGGCGATCCAATGCGCGCCAACAGCCAATAAAATATAAATGAGAATTTGCCAGACTAGGATAAATTTTATCGCGACCTTGTATGCTTCTTCTACCCTATGCAATTGTCCTGCACCGAAGTTTTGACTAATAAAAGGCGGTAATGTCATAGAAAGAGCAAGCACTATCAAACAAGCTATTGACTCAAGTCGTGACCCCACGCCAAAAGCTGCGACAGCGGATTCACCATAGGTGGCTACAATTGCTGTCATTATGGCCGCAGCAATAGGCGTTAGCATATTAGCACCTGCTGCAGGTAAACCAATTTTCAATATATCTCGACAAGAAGAGAGTAACTCTTTTAAAGGCAGCATACTGGTATGAATAAGATCATGCTTTTTAGTTAATATGTACAAGACAAAGCCTAAGCCAAATAGCCAAGAGATCAGGGTAGCAATTGCCGCGCCTTGTATTCCCATAGCTGGTACAGGACCAAAACCAAAAATAAAAATGGGATCAAGTATTGCGTTAATAAGCCCAGCACTCCCCATAATAATACTTGGTGTTTTAGTGTCTCCAGAGGCACGCAAAACAGCATTACCTATCATAGGTCCAATTAAACAAACACTACCTATATACCAAATATCCATATATTGATGGATTAGAGGTAATAAAGATGGCTGGGCGCCAAGTAGCGTAAATAAAGGGTCGGTAATTAAATAGCCGACAAAAGATAAACATGCAACGATAATTGCGGCTAAATACATTGCTGCTGTAGCAGCATTTTTTGCTGACCGGGTATCTTTTTTACCTAAAAATTTAGCGATAACGGCAGAGGTACCTATTCCCAAGCCAATAGTTAAACTCAGTACGGTGAAGGTAACAGGAAAAGTAAAACTTATTGCAGCCAGGGGTTGCGTGCCGAGAAGACTGACAAAAAATGTATCAACTAAATTGAAGGTCATCAATAACACCATGCCATAAATCATTGGAATGGTCATACGTTTTAGTGTAATAGCTACCGGGTCTTCAAGTAGGTTAACTTGCTTGTTATTTTTTGGGGCAATCTCTGTTTTGGTCATTTAATTACTATCGTGATTCTAATGGTAAGACAAGGTAAATTATATGCAGCGATGTATTGTAAAAGATTAACGTACTTTTACCTAGCGTAGATTTATACCAATCCCATTAAGTTTATTCTCATCTCAGCGAGATTGAAAAGGCTTAGAGGCAAGGCTTTGATTGAAGAGAATGGTTATTCCCTTGTCAAAATCAATAACGCAGGCTATAAGCCTTTTAAACTCGCCCTTCGGGAGTTTGCCAGCGATTAGATAACCGCACAGAATTTCTTTGATATAGAGTGACTATATACAAAAAAATTCTATTTGTTCTCAAAAC
>JALJPA010000071.1 GCA_022969215.1 Colwellia sp.
TTTCAGTCGTTGGTTTAAATGCTTTGCCATTTACGTGGGTAACATCAAGAGTTAGTACTTCACCTGTCGTTGCATGGGTATCAACAGCGATGTCCCAAAACTCTTTTGGATCAAACGCTTTAATTTCACGTTCTTTTTCGACCACTAATTTTACTGCAACAGATTGAACTCGTCCTGCCGATAGGCCGCGTGCTACTTTTTTCCACAATAGTGGGCTGACCATAAAGCCAACCACGCGATCGAGAAAACGTCTCGCTTGCTGAGCATTAACGCCAGGCATACTCAATTCACCAGGGGTAGCAAATGCTTGTTGAATAGAGCTTTCAGTTATTTCATTAAAAACAACACGGCGGAATTTTTCATCGTCGCCACCAATAATCTCTTTTAAATGCCAAGCAATCGCCTCTCCCTCGCGATCCAAATCGGTTGCGAGATAGATAACATCAGCTTTTTCTGCCAGCTTTTGCAGTTCACTAACAACTTTTTCTTTACCTGGCAGTATTTGATAATTGGCTGCCCAGTTATTATCTGGGTCAATACCCATGCGATTAACTAGCGCTTGTTTATCACGCTTAGCTTTGTATTTTGCTTTTGCTTCAGGTGCCATCTTACGCACCTCAGCAGGAGATTTAGCAGCAACTTTTTTACCAGTACTGCTGTGCGGAAGATCACGTATATGACCAACACTCGACTTTACAATAAAGTCTTTGCCTAAATATTTATTAATTGTTTTCGCTTTGGCTGGCGACTCGACAATAACCAGTGATTTTGCCATAAAAATTTATAATCCTTCGATAAAGGCAAATTATTTTTTGCCTTTTTATTCAAACGCTAATCTAATCAACAAAGTGCGAGCGTACTTGTTATGACCTTGCTAGCGATAAAAAAAACATGTTATTTAAAATTAATTTCTGCATAACTATCTATAGGTATATCTATAAATATGCAAACTGACAAGTAATTATTTTACTTCTCAGGGAATGCTATTCACCCACATAGGGGTTTTAGCTATAATAGGCATTTATTGATAACACTGTGCGCTAAGTGACACTTTGCCTATTTTTAGCGGCAATCATAATAGACTTTGCGATAAAACATAAGAGCATATTGTTAAAAAATTTAAATTTTGAACCTATAGGGTCACCTGCATCAACGGATGATCCGAGTAAATAATCAAACAGAGACTTCAAATGACAACTATTACATCAGCATTTTATAACAAACTCAGCAATTGTTTGTGTCCACCTGGCAACGGCGTATTTACCGTTAATACCGCTAAAGAGCGTAAAGAGCAATTACATAAAACTATTTTCGGACAAGCAGTGGATGTTGATGATTTATGGAAAGCATCGTTAAATAAGCTGCCAGAGGCGTCTAAAGCTGTTATTTTAGGTATAGCATCAGATTGTGGTGGCGGAATTTTACGTGGCGCCAATTGGGGACCATTATTCTTACGCGCTAATTTGCTAGAGAACTATCCCGAGCTGACCGCTTTTGACATGGGCGATATTCGTGTTATTCCTCATTTACTTGCAGACAAATATTTAAATGAAGCGACAATAGCTAATTGTAGAAAGGCACTTTATCAAGATGAACATAGTACTTATGCCATCAGCCCATTAACTATTACTGAAGATGTTTTGCATGACTTTTATGCCGAATTCCCTGAAAAAGGTATTTTTGGTATTGGCGGTGATCACAGTGTTAGTTACCCATTAACCAAAGCTTACTTGCAAGCTAAGAAGCAGCAAGGTAAGCGCGCCGCAATAATCCACTTTGATGCTCATACCGATTTGTTGGTAGAACGCTTAGGCATTGATTTATGTTTCGGCTCTTGGTGTACTCATATCTTAGATGACTTGCATGAAAAGCATCACCTTATTCAAGTTGGCATTCGCTCTAGCGGCAGACCACAAAGTCATTGGGAAGATACCTTTGGTGTTAGACAACATTGGGCAAAAGATATGAAAGCCCATGGTATCCAGCAAACCATAGATAATATCCTTAACCAACTTAAAGATGAAAATATTGACGAGCTTTATGTAAGCTTTGATATAGATGCTATTGATGATAGCTATGCTAGTGCTACCGGCACGCCAGAGCCTGATGGATTAATGCCAAGTGATGCTATGGATATATTGCGTGCATTGGCGGCTAAATACCCAATTACCGGCGCTGATATGATGGAGATTGCCCCCTTCACTGATAGCTCAGGTCAAGGTGAAGTTGGTAGAGATAAAACCTTAAAAGTAGGTGCTGAAATTTCAGCATTTTTACTTGAGGAAATGGCTAAGTAAGAATTACTTAAATACACTTTATTTAGGACAGATCAATTTGAACAAAAATAAAGGCTCCTTTAGGAGCCTTTATTATTAGAAAGTATATACAGCTTAATTAAACTGGATCTTGACTTATATTATCACTACAGACACTTGATAGGCCAAAGGGGCCTCGATGACCAATACCTTGATGGGGAGGTGATATCTGTTCACTAGTTATATGTTCAGCAAGTACCGGCAAGGTAAAAATAGTCTGTGTCGAGCTTTCTGAGCCAATGACTTTACCTGAGACAACCAGTTTTGCATCTAACCAATGAGCATAACTTTGTGGATAAAGAACCCTTATAACTGAACGACCATCTGCATCAGTCACAAACGTACCGCTTATAGAAACTATATTACCAGGGGTTAGCTCACCATCACCATTAGTGTCTTCACCATCATCTAAAATACCATTAAAGTTAATATCTTCATTGGCACATTTCTTAGGTTTAGTCCATAAGCCAGAAATATTGCTAGAGTTTTGATGGACAGCAACCCACAGCTCAAAATCATCACCATCATAAATTCCAAGCCAATGGCCCTTATAGTAGCTTTCTGGAATAGCTGATACCGTTAGCTCTACATTTGCAACAGCATTAGATTCTGCATCACTAACAAAGATGGAATACTCTTTTATATAGTCAGTGGTGCCAAGTTCTTCAACTTTGTTACCTGTACCTAATGAAATAAATAGCTCACGATCAGATACTGTTAACTTAACTGTATCAGTTATTCCAGGTGTATCCTCAACAATTGCTTCTATCGAAACAGCACCTTTAGCCGAGGTACTATTAGAAGTATAAATAGTTGAAGCACTACCACTACTATCGGTTACCGCTGTGGCAGGGAAAATAGAACCGCCACTAATATCAGTTAAAACAAACTTGACGCGTTTATTTTTCACTAAGTTCCCATCGCTATCTTTTACCACTACAGAAATGGTAGAAGTTTGTTCATTAGGACCAATAGAGTTAGGTGAAGCTTGTGCTTTTATTGTTGCCGCTGTATCAGCAAAAAATTCAAATTCAAGCTGATTAGTTAGCTCAATTCCCTTATTATCTACAGTATCCTTGCCTACAAAAGTTACTAAAGATTTACCTGCATTATTTGATGTTAATTTAACAGTTACTTGACCATTAGTATCAGTTGTCCCTTCTGATATTATAGTTACACCATCCTCTGCAAACAAAACACCTCGAGTTGTTGTAAACGTTACTTCCTTTCCTACCACAAGGGCACCTTCTCTTTTCCAAGTAAGTGTAACTGAGGCCATTTGTGTCAAAGAAACATCGGGTACAATAGGAGTTACTGATGGGTTAACATCTTCCTCTATGACGCTGTTACTAAAACTAGTAAAGAGGAAGGAATCTGCTTGCACTGAAACATCTTGAGTCGCTGATGCACCTAACGCAGTAACAATAATACTGTTAGTACCTCCATTAGTACCTGTTATTTTTACTGTAGCTTGACCTTCACTATCTGTAGTTACACTACTAGGAATCGTTATATCAGCAACACCACCCGCAGGGGTTTCAGTTGAAACATCAGATAGAGAAATTGCAACCTCTGTTTTTGCAACGCCATTACCATCAGAGTCTAAAACATTAACAATATAGTTAGCCTCATCGTTTAGCGCTAAAGAAGCTGAGCCTGTTAAAGTTATCACTGTACCAACCACATCTATAGTTAATGAATCAGTGACATCACCACTAATTATTGTAACTGTGATCACTCGATTACTTGGCTCGGCCTGAGTAGAGAGCATCATACTCACTTTGCCATCTGGACCAGTAACATTTGTACTGTTACCACTTTCATCTAGAATCTTCTCTAACGAACCGCTATTACTGGCAAAGTTAATTGTTACTCCTTCGACTAAATTGTTACTGGCATCTTTAGCAATAGCAGTAAGTTCTATTGACTGTGCGCCACTAGAAGCCAATTGCTGTGTACTGGTAAATAATTTTATAGAAGCTGCTACAGGTTCACCTATAGGAGGGGTTCCCTGACCATCACCAAGACTAGTAAAACCGATTGAAACGGTAGCTGAGTCTGAAGTTGTGGTTGAAGTAACGCTCGCTATAACTTCAACGCCACCAGCAACATCCGTTACTTTAACGGTAATTTGAGCGACACCTGTAGCATCGGTAACTGCGGTACCTATAACAGGATCAAAAGTTGCCATTGCGGGATCATTCAGGGTAAAGGTAACAAGTTTATTGGCTACTGGCGAACCATCACTCTGTAATGATATAGATGTAAAGATGGTAATATCATTAGCCGCTGATAAATCCCCATCTGATTTTGTAATGCTAACTATAGCGCCACCTGATGTACCACCATCACCATCATCGCCACCGGTTAGGTCACCATCTCCATCACCACAGGCTACTAAAGTCATCATCGACATGAGTAACATGGTAAAACTTAAACGTCGAAGTAACTGCATAAAGCTTCCCTAAATTTATTTTTAATTTTACATACTTTAACCATATTAACTGATAAATAACAAAAAGGTACTTGTTATTAAAAAAAAATCACATTCCTTTTATGGCTTAACAGTTTTTACTTATAGCCACTTTAACGCTTGCAGCAATAAAGTAGTTTTTAATCTGAGCAATTATTGCTAACCTTAGCGCTGAAAATTGGAAGTGTAATATATGTATAATAATTACAACTTAACTTACAACCTAGCTGAAGTAACATAGACACTATGACAATTGAACAAACAACTTCCCCTGCCCTAAAAAAAACTAGCTTAACCAGCCGTATTGTTATCGGTATGGTTAGCGGTATTTTATTAGGAACCTTCTTACAGTGGTTAATGCCAAATGGCTCTGACAAGCTTATCAACCTTTATTTTTTTGATTTATCCCTAAGAGGTTTACTGGTTGATGGTGTGCTAGAGGTCATAGGGCAGATATTTATGGCCAGTTTGCGAATGCTCGTTGTACCACTAGTTTTTGTCTCACTAGTTTGTGGCGTTTGTTCGTTGAAAGATACCAGTAAACTTGGCCGAATCGGTGGTAAAGCTATTGGTCTATATCTTGCCACCACCGCCATTGCTATCAGTTTTGCTATTTTTGTCGCCTTACTTATTGCTCCGGGAGAAGGAGTAAATATGGTATCGAATAGCAGCTTTACCAGTAGAGAAGCGCCATCTTTAGCGCAAGTTATAATTCAAATGTTCCCTACCAATCCTTTTGCTTCATTTGCCCAAGGCAACATGTTACAGATAATTGTTTTTGCACTACTCTTTGGTATTGCCATTGCACTTTCAGGAAAATCCGGTGAACGCATAGCTTCATTATTTGAAGATTTAAGTGAAGTAATCATGCGCCTGGTAACCATTTTAATGAATATCGCCCCTTATGGCGTTTTTGCATTATTAGCAACCTTATTTACCACAGTGTCACTAGACACCTTTGGTAACTTAATAAAATACTTCTTTGTCGTATTCTTTGTCTTAGTTATTCATGCTTTAGTGACTTATCCTATTATTCTAAAATTATTAACCGGTTTAAACCCGGTGATCTTTTTAAAGAAAATGCGCGACGCTGCAATTTTTGCCTTCTCGACTGCCAGCTCTAACGCAACTATTCCAGTCACCTTAGAAACAGCAACTAAGAAGATGGGTGTTAAAAACTCTATAGCTTCATTTACCGTGCCACTGGGTGCCACCATTAATATGGACGGCACAGCGATTATGCAAGGTGTCGCCACCGTATTTATCGCGCAAGTATTTACCCAAGATTTAACCTTGGCTGACTACTTAACCGTTGTACTTACCGCGACTCTCGCCTCTATTGGCACAGCCGGTGTTCCAGGTGTTGGTTTGATTATGCTAGCCATGGTATTAGATCAAGTAGGTTTACCTGTGGAAGGTATTGCGTTAATTATAGGTGTTGACCGTATACTGGATATGACACGTACTGCAGTTAATGTTACCGGCGACAGTATGGTAAGTGTAGTTATTGCTAAGAGTGAAGATCAGTTTGATGAAGAAATGTATTTAGACCCTAAAGCCGGTCATAACATTGAAGAGATTGACTTTAAGCACTTAAAAGATAACTAAAATAAAACTAAAGACTAGCCTTTTAACTGGCTATTAGTGATTAAAAAAGCCTTGTTGAGTAAACTCAACAAGGCTTTTTTGTTTGCATCAGAACTAGATTCTGAATTAGTTACTGTAAAAGCAAACCTAGCGAGCCAATGATTAACTCGTACCGGCTTCAAGTCTAACTCATACCTAATTCAGACCTGCTTTATACCTAACTAGGAAAAATATTATTGCGTTGTAACAGCTTGCCGATAAAGCTTTCTGCAGACAATGAAGCCGCTTTTGAAAATTTTTCAGCTAAACCTTTCTTCACTTCAAACTTTATCGCTACTACTTTATGACTTTTACTTTTCCCTTGTAAATAGTCATCACTGGTTTGGATGCTATCAACTAAACCAAGCTCTAGTGCTGTAGTACCAAACCAATGCTCACCGGTTGCTACTTTCGCAATATCTAAGCTAGGTCTACGCTCACTAACAAAGTTCTTAAATAACACATGGGTTTCTTCTAGCTCTTCAATGAATTTTTCTTTACCTTTTTCGGTGTTTTCACCAAACATAGTCACTGTGCGTTTAAATTCACCGGCGGTAAATTGCTCAAATTCAATATCATGCTTTTTCAGCAACTTGTTGAAATTTGGTACCTGAGCAATAACACCAATAGAACCTAAGATAGCAAACGGAGCAGAGATAATATTGTTAGCTACACAAGCCATCATATAACCGCCACTAGCCGCTACTTTGTCTACTGATACTGTCAGTGGAATATTATGCTGACGAATACGGTCAAGTTGTGAAGAAGCTAGACCATAGCCGTGCACCATACCGCCGCCACTTTCTAAACGAACAAAAACTTCATCTTCAGGCTTGGCTACAGAAAGTATCGCTGTCACTTCTTCACGTAAAGAGCTGACTTCTTTAGCATCGATACTGCCATTAAAATCAACGACAAAAACATGAGCTTTACTTGGCTCAGCATCTTCGCCAGCTTTAGCTTTTACTTTATCGGCCTTAGCTTTTTCTTTTGCTAGTTTTTTATCAGCTTTTTCTTTTTCTTTATATTCGTCCTTGGTTAATAAGGCATGAATAATATCTTCTTCGGTCTCGATAAATTGTTCAGATAAATCGGTGATTTCAAGCTCACCTTTTTTGTGCTGCTGTTTCATCGCGGCACCTGCAATGGCGATGATAATAGCAATTACCGCCAAAACGAAAGTAACCGTTTTTGCTAAAAACATTCCGTATTCGTATAAAAATTCCAAGAGGACTCCTGAGGATTTAATTGTAAAAATGAATAAAACTAATTGCGCTAATTCTACACTATTTTATTCGCTTGCAAACAATTGATAAAACAGCATAAACACTAGGCAAAAAAAAGCCCTCAAAAGAGGGCTTTTAGCAGGTAAAGCTGTTATAAAATATTATTTAATAACAGTTTTACCGTTATCTGATACTGAAATTAAATGGCCTTCAGAGCTAAAGAAATTAGCTACTTGGCTTTGCATTTCAGAAGTCGCAAGACCTGTCATTGCTGCATCTGGCGCTATACCTTGTACAGGTGCAGGGCTTAAGATTGAGCTATGGTGGCCAAAGATATAACGTACCGCACCTGATACTGGAGCATCAGGATCCTGTTTCGTTTCAGAAATACCCGCTAAGCCAAGTAAGTTGATAGCTCCTTCAGTGCCAGAAATAGTCGGTGAAGTTGGTACTAGGTTAGGAATAACTTGGTCTTGTAAGTTAACAAAACCATCACTACCTACACCACCACCAACAACTTCAATTAAATATGTAGGTGTTTGTGTCGCTTTCATCACACCAGCATAATTAAGTGGGTCTGCCGAGTCTAATACAGTTTGAGCGGCAAAAGAAAATTGAGCAAATAAACCTGCCAGCGCAGCTTCTCCTGCAGGATCTAACGTAGAGTAAAACTCGTGGTAAGCAATAACTAATTCCTCATCAGTATACCCATCAGGATGTTTAACCGTCACGTACTCTTGGAAGCCTTCAACACTTTGATAGGTCACTTGGCTTTTAATAATGTCACCAAAAGAGCCAGATTCTAATAAGAAGTTTGCGATCATAGTACCAGGCATAGCCAAGCTATTGGTAGTGATAGCAAATTTATCATCAATCTCTGGATCAAGCGGGCTATTAGCTAAGCCCACTAGGTTGATACCTGTAATAGCACCCAATGAATGGCCTAAATAATGTACCTTGCTAGCATTTACATCTGAGGCAATTGGTTGGCCCATGTTATCAACAAAGCCCATAAAGTTTAAACCAAAGCGTAAACCTAAACTATCAGAGCTACTTTGGCGTAAGTTATCACGCGCAGTAAGTAAACTAGACAGGTTTAAATAATGTGTTGGCGAAACGGTAGAAGCATTAATTTCATCTCCAGGGCTGTTTGGGTCTAAATCAAAACCACGGCTACCATGTAATGGATGATCAATTGCTGCTGTAGCTAAACCATAAAGCGATAAAATACCGGTAAGTGCCAGCATATCTTCTTTTTTAGAGGTAATGCCATGTTGTAAAATAACAATTGGCCAGCCACCTTCAGGTTTAACTAGCTCGCCAGGAATACCCATAGCTTGGCGTACGGCATTAGCGACAGCAATGTCAGGCGTGGTCATTTGTACTGTTATTTCACCCGGGTTTGACATGCCTGGAATATCACTAATGGCTCTTGCTGCTGGTACTGGGTTATATTTGGTGAGGTTACGTTCTTTATCTAAATCTGCAAAAGCAGGTATAGAGCTAAGGTCACGTAAACCTGGTGCGGGTAATCCGGCTTGTTGAGAGATTGCCATACACTCACCATCATTTACACTGACCGGCTCGGCTGGAATAGCACCTGGGTTAGCTGCTGCTAAACCGGCTAAAGTAGCGCCAGAGTCACATTTTGCTTTCCACCAATCATTTACTGGCGCCATAGGGTTTTCTATGGTTGGAATACCTAAATAATAAGGTAAAGTCACTGTACCTTGCATATAATTAGCCGCTGAATATAAGCCCATCAACTCTGGTGGAATTGGATTAATCGGTAAACTAGCAAAAACATCGGCTACCGATATGCCAGTGTCCATCATGCCAATGATCGGTAAAGATCCTTGTACACCACCCGTTGCTTGATAAAGTGCGGCATTGGATGCTAATACAGCTTTGGCAGAGAAAGACACATCAATAGTTGATTGTGTGGTCATAGCAAAAGTATAAATCAAACTGTCTTTATCAGCACCGCCAGCAACAATGGCATTTTCATAACTATTAATTATGCCTTGTAGTAGTAACTGGCTATCTGTGACTAATGGATTATCCGTAATATCTTGACGAACAGCTTCATAGGTAAGAGATCCAGCTATTGAAGTACCGTTGCTATCTTTAAGGTTATTGGTCAAGGCGACAACATAACCGGTTTTAGCTTTAAAAGGTTTCAACGGCACAATAGCAATACTATTGCCCTTTGCTTGCGCGATGAAATCAACACCGAAGGTCAGTTCACCGACAACTTTACAGGCTAAGCCACGAGTGACTGGTGCACAATCTGCATCGCTGGCATCGCCACCCATAACAGTTTCATAAATTTTAACAGAAGCTGGATTCTGCACTGAATCTGCATCTAAAGAAGTATCTGTAGGGAAGTCTATGGCAAGTACAAAAGGGTTACTCGTTGACCAACCATCAAGTGCACTCATAGCAACTGTAGGGTCACTGAAATCAGTGGCATCTTCAACAGGTAAATTTAAGGTGCCGTCTTGGCTACCTGAAAATAATAAATCATTAGGTACTGATAAAACGCCATTAGATGGGTCATAAATAATACGAGCTAACGGCTTAACAGCTGAGCCATTTTCTGCCACTTCTTTTTGTACATCTTCGATAGTTTCGCTATCACAGGCACTTAAACCAAGTGCGCTAATTATAGCAAGACTGAGAGCTAGCTTTTTCATATTATATTCCCCAATGCCTTAATTTTTATTATGTATATTTTTAAAGTTATTTTATTTTCAGTATTCAAAGCAAAGTTTAAAACTAAGTTCAAGCCAAAGTTCAAACTAACGTTTGAATAACTAGTTAGACCAGTCAAAGTTACCGCAAGATGTCACAAGGTGCTAGTATTTTTTTACTTTTTTGTGTTATTTCGTATTAGTTTGTAATGTTTCCCGTGTTAATAAATATTTTTCTCGTCAATGAAAATATCAACGAGTAGAATAGACAAGTATTTTCCTCACACACAGCGAAAAGATCCTAAGATGTTTAATTATCAATCAAAAGATGCTTGTTTAAACAACAAGATAATTCTAGTTACGGGTGCTGGTGCTGGTATTGGCCGCACTGCTGCATTAACTTATGCCAAACTTGGCGCCACAGTTATTCTACTTGGCAAAACGGTTAGTAAACTTGAAGCTGTCTATGATGAAATTATTGCCCTTGGCCTAGCTGAGCCAGCTATCATCCCTTTAGATTTTAAAGGTGCCACCAAGCAAAACTATATTGATATGTGTTCGACAATTGTGAGCCAATTTGGTCACTTAGATGGCGCATTACTAAATGCCTCTATTTTAGGTGAGCTTACGCCATTTACTCAAATTCATGAGCAAGTATTTAATGATGTGATGAAAGTGAATGTCACCGCGCAATATCTACTGGCTCAAGCATTAATACCAACATTATTGCTCGCACCAAAATCCTCTTTGATTTTTACCTCATCAGGTGTTGGCAATCAAGGTCGTGCTTATTGGGGACCATATAGCATGTCAAAATTTGCCACTGAAGGCATGATGCAAGTTATTGCTGATGAATATGACACTAGCAGTTTACGTACTAATGCGATAAACCCTGGCGCTACCGATACCAACATGCGATCCTGTGCTTTCCCTGCTGAAGATAAAACAGTAATTGCTAGCCCTGAAGATATTATGCCTTTATATGTTTATTTGATGTCTGATGACAGTGTCGAAATAAATGGTCAAACGTTAAAAGCTCAATAAACGGCCTCCGTCATGCTGAACTTGTTTAGCACCTTAAACAACAAGTGCCTTACTCATGAGATCCCGAAACAAGTTCGGGATGACAATATTATCCCATTAAACCTTGTCGATAAGCCTTAAATTCCTCACCAAGTTCATCATGGCGTAACGCATATTCTAAATTAGCTTTCATATAACCTAATTTAGAGCCACAATCGTATGACTTACCTGTCATATAAAACGCTTCTACCTTTTTCAATTTCATCAAACTGGCAATTGCATCCGTTAACTGAATTTCATCGCTAGCGCATGGCGGAGTAAACTCTAGTAAATACCTATATTGAGCTGATAGAACATAACGCCCCACGACGGTCATTGCTTTTGATTCACACGCTTGCAAATCATGGCCAGCACAATCGGCAACACCATAATTGCTCACTAGCTCAACCATAATTTGACTACAGGCAACTTCATAATAACGGTTTAACATCGCTGCTAGGTTTTCTGTTTTTAAATTAGCACTGGTTTCATCTAAAATCACATCAGGTAAAACCACGACAAAAGGTTCATTGCCAATAATAGGACGTGCTTTTAATACTGCATGTCCTAAGCCTTCTGCTTCTCCTCGGCGCACATGCATAATAGTGATACATTTAGGGAAAATAGCTTAAATCTATTCCTGTTTCTGACGTTTAACACGCTTTTATAAGGTGGTTTTTAATGGTATTTATTGATAAATAAGTAACCAATATGATTTCAGTAATACCGGCAGCAACACATTCATCAACTATGTATTGGATCATTGATTTATCAACAATCGGTAACATTTCTTTAGGAATAGCTTTAGTGCCAGGCAGCATAAGAGTACCTAACCTGCTACGGAGATTACTGCTTTGGTAATTTTGGTTATATTTTAAGAAGTCATTTTATTTATTGATACTTGTTTGAAGATATATAGTCAAATATATATCCAAATATTATACAGTCAATGTAATGATTAAAAAGGATTAATCATTACCAAAAAAGATGGAGTTAAGCTTTATCAAAAACATTCCTAAATCAATCATCCATATGATTCGAAAACAATATAACATTAAGCAAATGTTATATTGTCGACACCGACAACAGTTATTTTAACTTTAATCCTTCAATTGACTCAAATATAACTTAATAACTGTTTTACATATTGTATTAACGAATTTTCTGTTTCTTGCTTTGATCTATTATCCTCAATTGTAAGTACGTCCACGTCATGTTTTAAAGCTGACACAACTAAATTCAGATCACGATTATCAACTAAAGTAAAAACGTTTACAGCCAATCCTAAGCTTTCAGCATAAGCATTCAGCCTTAAAATAGCATTAATACCTAAACGTAGATCAAATTCAACCATATGAAAGCCACACTGATGAGCTTTAGTTATTTCAGTAAATATTTTTATCTCTGATTTATTGTCATGTAAACGACTTAACTTAACAAAGTCCTCAATATCAGCAAACTCATCTTCAGCTAAAACAATACGAAATCTGCTCAAGGTCTTATTATTTTGAATGTTGCGTACAATAATAAAACGATTATTATTTAAATAAGCATATTGCCCTGATACGTTAGTATGTATCAGTAAACTATGCAAAAAACTTCTAATAGATTGGAGCTCTTTAAGTTCTTGTTTAAACTCTATAAACAATAACAATTCAGAATCGAGTAATAACGACTGAGCAATAATGTCAGAAAATGCTACACCTGCTGATTCAAATTCATGGCTGACACGAAACATGCCTTTATTGTCGAGTACAAGATCTAACTCAATTAAATCTGCATTATTATCAATACCTGCACTAATTTTATTAAGGCTAGCGTCTAATTGTTCATCATTATTTTTATAACAATTATGACATGCTAACGCTAGTATATTTCCTGAACTAGGTATTACTGATAAACTTTGACTGACATTTATAAAAATTGAATCCTCACTAAAAGTAACAGGTTTTGCTCCCACACATAAAACATCACTTGACTCTTGGCAAGCTACTAAATTAATCAAAAAAGAAAAGCCAACCAAAATTCTAAACATAAAACATCGCACTTGTATTACCTTACCTATAAACATTAAACTACCTCCCAATAAATAAAATCTGGCAGTTTTTAAATAATAAATTTACACTATTTTTGATCTTAAATTTATTAACATAATATAACCCATACCGTTTTAGGACGATATTTCAAATAACATTGAAAGTATAAGGACATAACTCTTGATCACCAAAAGTATATTCTCAAATATTATTATCTTAGTGATATCATCTACCCTATTCTCTTGTGGTGGTAGTGACACTAAAACTGTAGAAAACAAAGCACCTCAGGCTGCGATTATATCACCATCCTCTGTGTTGTCTTTTGACAATGTTGAGCTTAATGCGTCAAGTTCTTACGATCCTGACGGTGAAATTACCAGCTATTCGTGGCAACAAATAGCAGGAAACACTGTTACCTTATCTAGCCAAGATACTGCTGTAATAACCTTTATTGCACCACAAGTATCAAACCAAACAATAATTACTTTTAAGTTAACCGTAACTGATACAAGTGGAGCAACAGGTATAAGTTCGATAGATATTCAAATAGTTCCTAATACATTCGATGTGAGTGTAAACTTCCCGGCCAGTGGTAGTAGATTTTTAGGCGACAAAATTTCAGTTTCTGGCACGCTAATAGCGACGACCGTTAACAATACACCAATAGATGCAGAAGTTACCGTGACTTCAGAGCAAATAGAAACCCTTGCCCAAGTTAATGCCGATGGCTCTTGGGTTGTTAATGATGTACCAGTAACAAAAGGGAAATTGGTAAAGTTTTCCATAACAGCTGTTGACAACTTACGTAGTAGAGATACCACAAACAATATTTCCTTTGAAAGCCAAGGTATACATTTCTCTAACGCTTTGATGGATACCGATGATGGCAATGCTAATATTATTTATGCTTTTAGCCCCGGACCAGGAAAGAGCCAATTAATCAGAATTCACCTTGATACCGGCCGAACAACGCTAATTTATAGCGAAGACCACGGACCAGATAACCTAATCGCCTATACCGATGAAGTAGAATATAACCCTATAAACAAGACACTTTTCCTTTTAACTAACACAACCCAGGGTGTGGCAATTTATGGAATTAATACAGTATCTGGCGAGTTAAACCTAATAGCAAATAACGATATAGGCGAAGGACCGTTATTTAATAGTTATTCATGGGTAACTATGGCAATTGATAGTACTCATGGAACGATCTTTCTTGCAGATCAAAAGTATAAAAAGATCTATAGTATTGAAAGTGAAACCGGTAATAGAGCAGTAATCGCTGATAATGGCTCTATTGGTGATGGTGCACCTATGGTTATCCCACGAAAGATGGTGATGGATGAAGCGAATAACCTGCTTTATGTTTATGGTAATAATCAGTTATTAAAAATCGCGGTTAACCATGGCACTCGTACTATTATCCCCTATGAAAATAATGGTAGTACTTATTTATCACTTAACGCTATGGTTTTTAATGCAAACAATAATGAGATAGCAATAACCAATAATAATAATATTTCCCTCATTAATCTTGAGTCGGGAAATAGCGTTAAACTTAGTACTATTGACTCATTCAACTCTTCAAAATGGTTTAAACAAATCCTCTTTGATAAACAACAACAACGTTACCTGCTCAATGACTTTGGATTTGGATACCAATCTAGTCCGGATTCAGACTCGATAATTGCCATTGACAGAAAATCAGGTGAGCACAGTATTATCTTTGATGACAGGGTCGGTGATGGCCCTTATTTAGGGCATCCTGGGGATATGGTCACAGATAATGAAAATAATTTTTCTTATGTTATTGACTCTAACCGTCATGCGCTAATTAAAATTGATTTGAATACTGGGCAGCGTCAAGTAATACATAAGTTTAAATTAAATGTAGAGCCGAATAAGTATAGTGCTCGCAGCCTTAGCTTCAATAAAGAAAACAACACTATGTATGTGGCTGCTAGCAGATCTGTTTACATAGGCAACAATGCTTTTGAAAATTTTTATACTATCACCGCAATTGATTTAACAACCGGCCTAGAAAAAGAAATTGCCAATGAAAACACCGGCACAGGGTCATTAAAATTCGGCACTAATATAACGTTAAATATAGAACAAAACATCATATACACGGCAAGTTATGAAGATGATTTGGTTGCTAGAATTGACTTATCTACTTTAGAGCGAACTATTCTTTCCGATGCACAACATGGAGCAGGCGTTGATATAGAACATCCTATAGCGGTAAAATTTGACCAAGAAAATAACCGTTTGATTCTTTTTTGTGAAGGTACCGGCGCAACAGAAACCATTACAGTCTTTAGTATTGACATAGCTACCGGAGATCGCAGCCTTATTTATGATTACACTAAAGGAACAGGACCCTGGATAAATGTGCCTCAAGCATTGGCTGTTAGCGCCGATGGAACAACAGCATATACTTTCTCTGATTTTAATAAAATAGTTGCCTTAGATATGACCACTGGTAACCGTAAAGATATAACAGGAGCTAATATCGGTAACGGTGAAACAATTAGTGGTGTCAGGGCACTTGCTCTTTCAGCAGATGGTAAACTTTTATATATGTCTACCTATAGCTTAGGAGCTATTTTACTTATTGATACCAACACTGGCGATAGTGTGATTTTAAGCAAATAAAAATCAATCACTTCACCAGCGCTAATATAATTAGTTATGAATAGCGGCTTAGAGCAACTATAAGAGTCAACTCTAGGCCAATTACATAATATTTAACCGCATTAATACAAATAACGGGTGCTTTTAACAGATATTAGCGTGATAAAAATTAACTAGGAAGGCTTTCCTTGTACCATGAGCTTAGCACTAGCCTTAAAAGCCAAGAGCATAAATACCATTAACAACAGCCAGTATAATGCACCTCCGCCACTACTTTTTTCCGCAACTGGAGTCGTAGGCTTAACTGCGGCGACATTCTTAACGGTAAAGCTCGTTTGTGCTGATGCTGATAACTGCCCGTCAGAAACACTCACCTGTAATTCAATCACTTCATCTTTGCTAACTTGAGCAAGGGTAAAGCTAACTTGTGCTGAATTAGCATTAGTTAGGCTAATGTTAGGACCTGATATCTGAGTCCACTGGTAAGTAAGGTTATCACCATCAGCATCACTTGCCTGTGCAGTAATAGCCACTTGGCTATTTTCATCATAACTATTATCGTGATTATCAATAGCAATATTAGGCGCATAATTTGATATTTCAGTGGCAATTGCAATTGCCCCAAGAAAATCTACAACACCATTATTTAAACCATCGGCATCATTGCTATCACCATCTGTTATAACTAATTGCAAACAGTTATCACCAGCGTTTAAGCCAGCTAAATATAATATAGAGTTGATCTTAGGACAATTACCAAGCTCATCGGCAGGTGCAGATGAAAGACGATTATTAGCATTTTCAACATACCCCTTCCAGCCTAACGCTTTGTTAAACACCCGATAAAATGACTCATTAGGCAGTTTTAAATTTGATGGCAACGGCATAACTATGGTCATAGGCAAGCGTTCTGCCGTTTGCATCTCTCTAACAGTAAAGTTATAAGGTGGCGTTATGGCTTCAAAATCAACATCTGCCGCGTTTGTTATATCGTTTATAACTGTTGATAACTCTTCTACAGTTAAGTTTACCGATTGACTAGCTGTTTTAAAAACCGCCTGCACATAAGAGCCTAAAGATAACTTGTTTCCCGCGGCTATGCGCATAACGTCAAAACTATGACTCACTGGCAACTGAGTGGTATTGATATTATTATCCAAATAATCGCTAATACCATCTCCATCGCTATCTTTCAAACCTTCATCTTTATCGCTAACACCATCATTATCGCTATCATTATCCGTTAGCTCTGCTGCATGACTAACGGATAAAGAAATTTCACGGTTAACGTGAAGTGCTTCAGCAGTATTATTTTCGGCAACACGCACATTAATTACGTACTGACCATCAACTAAGCTTTCTGGATAAAAACTAACTGAAGGTTCATTATCATATATGCCATAAACTGGCGTGCTGTTATTTTCAATACGTTCATCAATATGCCATGTAACCTCATGCTCATCGGCAGAATTTACATCATCTATTTGAGCAACTAGAGTTACATTGCCTTTCGTTGGGTCGATAATGCTCACTGGCTCATTATTTTGCCGCATGACTATGTTTAATCTGGGCGCAGAATTATGCTCTATAATGGTTAGCTTTGTTACGCCGTTATCCCCAATATAGGCATACTCCCCCACCTCATACTCTAATAACAGCTCGCTATTAACACTTAGTTCCATTACATCACGCAAGACAAACCAATGAGTCGCTTGGCGTCCTGATTCTATACTCGCTGTACAATCGGTACTTATTATATTGCCATCTCGTCTTAAATATACACACAAAGGAACTGGGTATTGCACTGCCACACCACTTAAATGAGCGGTTATGGCATAACGCCCCAGTGCTTCAACTTGCATCTCAGCGGCGATGCTCAATTCGGGTGAGATATTAACAGTAAGACTTTCACTGCTACGGTTACCCGAATAATCCGTTGCCGTTATCTCGACATGGTGACGACCACTTAGGTATTTATTGTCGAAGTTAACCTCAACTTGAATATCACCATCAACTAAATCAAACGCTTTTAAGTTAATATCTGAGTAATTAATTGCCGAGTAATGTCCTTGCGCTTTGATGTTAATATCATCAGCAACAGCTACTAGTGGCGGGGTGGTATCGACAATAGTTATACTCTGTTCAACTGTTGTATGATTACCCGCATAATCAGTAGTTGTCCAAGTAACAACATGTTCACCTAATGTCAGCTCGTTACTACTCACTTCAACGACAGGCATATGGTAATTATTGTCAGTTACTTCAGGAAAGTGAGCACTAAGTTCAGTAGTATTCCCCATAGCCTCAATAACTAAGTCATCTAACAGTGCAAAAACGGGTGCCTGCTCATCACCAACACTAGCATCTAATGGCGCACTATCATCTTCATCATAAATGCCATCGTTATCATCGTCGGTATCTGCATTATTGCCGATACCGTCGCCATCGGTATCAATGCTTTCGCTGGCATCAATTGGAAAAGCATCATCAACATCTAACACGCCATCGTTATCATCGTCATCATCAACACCGTTAACTAAACCATCACCATCGCTATCAATGGTTACCTGGCTGGTATTGCGCTCATCGGAAAATTGTTTCGACCAAGTAGATTTTGCTATAGGCCCTGCATCACTGTTGATGGTATATTTAAAATAAGGCTTATTGGTATTTTGCGCATAAAAATATAGAGCGCCTAGTTCTGTTAGATATAACCTTGATTGTATGCTCTCTTTAGATTGAAATACCCAACGCAAATCGCCATCTTTTGTGATGGCATGCACTTTATTATCAAAAGTAGCAACAAAAATAGTGCCATCGGCGGCAATAACAGATGAATTTTTGGTTTTGGAAAAGCTGCCAAGTGAATATGTCCACTTTAGCTCGCCGTTAGAGTCATATGAATTAAGTGTGCTATCTTGCATAAAAAGCACTGAGCCATCAATATTTACTAAGGTATCTTCCGCTTCTATTTTATCTAATGTCAAAGACCACTTAATGTTACCCTCAGAAGTCAATGCATTGAACTTTGACAGACCATAATCGCCAGAAGACATATAGATATTTCCAAAAGCATCAATCACAGGATTATAAATATCTCCCTCAAAATGGCGTAGCCATTGTTCAGTTCCAGATAAATCCAGAGCGATAACTACACCCTGCTCATTAGATGCGGTTAAATAAATGCTATTTTCGGTAAGCACAGCTTCATTTATCCGAGCAGTAGAATAACGCCATTTCACCTCACCATTGGGCAATAAGGCAACCAAGGTGCTAGTGTCATAGCCATCATCTTCGGTAACAACCGAAACATAAATGACATTATCAAATCCTATGCCTAGGGTACGATGAATGGCATTATCCTCAGGTGCGTATTTCCATTGCAACTGGCCATCTGCACTAAAGGCATAAGTCGCTGCGCCCTTATAGCTATAATCATATCCCCAGGCATATTCGCCGGTAGAAACAACAACAGTGCCATTACTGGTTATTCGTACCCGCTCATTTTTCGAATTTATGCCTATTTGTCCCTCCAGAAGATACTGCCACTTAAGGCTATCATCGCTGTTGAATGCATGAAGTACCTGACCATTTGAGCCAACACCATAACGTGTGCCATCTGGCCCAAAAGACAAGGAGTCTATATCACTCGCTTTGTCTGTATTGGCGTCAGAGGTTTTATTCTTAAGATAACCATCACCCGATGAAGCACCAACTAAATCATTAAGGGGCTCATTATCATCAACATCGGGCACGCCATCGTTATCATCATCAGTGTCGGCATTATCTCCTATGCTATCACCATCAAAATCATGTTGCTCACTAGCATCATATATGAGCGCATCTTCGCTATCGACAATACCGTCGTTATCATCATCACTGTCAATATGGTCAAACTCACCATCACCGTCAGTATCTTGTTTTAAAAAGCGACTATTATTTAAATTCTGTCCTAACATTGGCCAAGGGGCATCCGCTAAAGAACCAGCATCACTATTTAAAATATATAGTCGGCCATCATTTGAGCCAAACACCACATGACCATCAGGACTTATCGTCGGTGAAGATAAAATAGTGCCCGAAGTTTTAAAGCTCCATTTTTTTGTGCCATCTGGGTTAATGGCATAAAGTTGCTGATCAGAAGCGCCAACAAAAATAGTGCCATCAGTTGCAATGGCTGGCGTTGAGGTAAAAAAACCATCCTGGTGGTCGGTGGCCATCGACCAGAGTATTTCACCTTCATCATTTAGGGCATAAAATTTATCCGCCCCCATGTAGATAACA